>JAEZHL010000069.1 GCA_023416575.1 Pseudomonadota bacterium | reverse complement strand
CGTGAAAACCACGCGACCATGTACGCGGCCGGCCGGTGGCTCCGCTCGTGGTTCATGTAGGGAGGGTGAGGGATGCAGTGCCCGCATTGCGACGGCAACGGAGGCCGCGACGCGCATGTTATTCGTCAGACCGTTGCGCATCTGCATACGCTAGCGATCGAGCAACACAAACGCTCCGCTGAGATCCAGCGCCATCTGCGCGACATAAAGTTCGGCGTTTTTATGCTGTTGGTGATGATCTTCCTGATTGCAATTTTTTTTTCGCAGGCAAAGGGTTGAACGCCGCCGGAAGGCATCACGGTTGACCGCGGGCCTGACGGAGCCTGAGACGCGATTCGTAGACCACCCGCACCCGATCCGCGGCAGCCTGCTTGGTAGCCTCTCTCCCGTGGGTGGTGATGCCGTCCATGCCCCACCCGACCCGGGCGACCATGCTCCACATCCACTCCCCCGCGCCAGGCCCGTGCTCGACCCGCATGACCCGCCCGACCAGTACATCTCCATCCCGAGCTGAATAGTCGTAGGGGGCAGTCCGGCCGCCGATGACGGTGTGCTCCCAGGTGAGTACCGGCCCCTTGCGTTTCTGGGGCGGTTTCTGGGGCGTTGGGTCCGGGGAGGTTTCGTAAGTCATTGATTGTTTTGGTCGGAGCGGGGAGATTCGAACTCCCGACCCCTTGCTCCCGAAGCAAGTGCGCTACCAGGCTGCGCTACGCTCCGCCCGACCAGGGCAAATAAGGCCCGTGTGCTGGTGTGTCGAGCCAGCGAGCGGGGTTATAGCGACGACCAAGGCGCGCCGCAAGATCCTATCCGACCAATAACTTGCTTCCTTTGGGAAAAGCTGGACCGCCCATGACAGCGGAACGCTCGTCCGCTCAATCGGTTGACCCTCTCGTGCACGCCATCGGCGTTGAAGTTGGGGCTGACTCGGCATGGGCCCGCCCGCAGCTGAGGGCGCGGTGCTCCTCATTGGGATGGTTGGCCATGGCCGGCTCGTACGAACTGCTCACGATCGGCGGCACCCAGGTTCGGGTGCACTGGACGTTCTTTCTCCTGCTGCTCTGGTTCGGCCTCGTCGAATGGCTGGCAGTGGGGGGCGAGGCCGCGGTCTTCGCGGTCATCTTCATCGTCCTGCTGTTCGTGTGCGTGCTGCTGCACGAGTTCGGCCACGTGCTGGCGGCGAGGCGATTCGGCATCCGCACGCCCGACATCACCCTGCTGCCCATCGGCGGCATGGCGAGCATGGAGCACATGCCGGAGAAGCCGAGCCAGGAGGTCATCGTGGCGCTGGCCGGGCCGGCCGTGAATGTCGTGATCGCTTTTCTGCTCGTCGTCGTTCTCGGCGCGCACCTCAACGTTGCCGCCCTCGACCTCGCGAACTCATCCGGCAGCAGCATGCTCGCGCGGTTGGCGGTCGCCAATGTCGCGCTCGTCGCGTTCAACCTGATCCCGGCTTTTCCCATGGATGGCGGCCGCGTCCTCAGGGCGCTGCTTGCCATGCACATGGGCTACGTGCGCGCGACCCGAACAGCGGCTGTCGTCGGGCAGGTGTTCGCTGTCATCCTGGGTTTCGTCGGCCTGCTCGGAAATCCGCTCCTGATCCTCATCGCTGTCTTCGTCTACTTCGCGGCGACGGCCGAGAGCCAATCCGTGGAGATGCGCTCGCTGGCCCGAGGCTATCTGGCTCGCGACGCGATGATCACCAAGTTCGAGGCCTTGCACCCTGGCTCCACGGCGGACGATGCGGCCGCGCTGCTGCTGCGCACGACGCAGCAGGAGTTCCCTGTGATCGACGCGGAATCTCGGATGCGGGGCATTGTCACCCGCGACGCACTCATCGAGGCGTTGCGCGACCGCGGTGGCAGCACGCCCGTCGCCGAGTTCATGGAGAAGGACGTGCCGGTCGTCACCGGCACCGCACGGCTCGACAACGTGCTGCAGATGCTGCAGCAGAAGAGCGCGCGCGCCGTGGCGGTCGCCGGCCCCGATGATCGGCTGCTCGGATTCATCACGCCGGAGAATTTCAGCGAGATGGTGATGGTCGGACGGGCCCGGCAGGTGTGAAGCGGCGACCGCGACAAGCTCACGTTGTTGCGCGGAGCAGGCGATGGGCCCTCTCGATGATCGGCAGGGCGCCGTCGGTCAGGCGGTAGCGGCCAAGCTCCTCCAATGGCACGAAACGCGCATCCCGGCAGTCCGTCGCAGCGACGGGCTCGCCGGCGCGCCAGTGGCCGTAATAGACGGCGAGGAGGTAGTGCGCGGTGAGCGTGCCTGCCGCGTCGCGGATGATCACGTCATGGACATCGACGACCCCGAGAAGCTCGGCCGTGACGCCGGTCTCCTCCATAACCTCGCGCCGCGCCGCCTCCCGGGCGGGCTCGCCGGGCTCGATGTGCCCGCCGGGCAGGCTCCACACGCCGCTCACCGGTGGCTTGCCACGCTCGACGAGAAGCACCTCATCACCGCGGAAGACGGCGGCGCTGGCCGCGGCCTTGGGCCAGCGCGGGGCCGCGGGTCTGGTCACGTCATCGGCACTCATGGGCGCCCTTGTCCTCCGCTCCATCCGGACCGACGTTAGATGCAGGCTTGCGGAGCGTCGAGAGAGGATCGATAAGCCCTCCATGCAGGTGCAATCGATGAGTGAGGCAGCGGCCCGGGCCGGGCGGCGCCCAGCGAAACGGAATTCTGGAGCCGGCGCGCGATGAAGCTGTTCGTCGGATTGGGCAATCCGGGCGAGAAATACGCCCGCCATCGCCACAACGTCGGCTTCATGGCCGTCGAGCGGATCGGGGAGGCGCACGCCTTCTCCCCGTGGCGGCGGCGCTTCCAGGGTGAGGCGTCAGAGGGCAGCATCGGCCGCGAGCGGGTGCTGCTGCTGAAGCCGCAGACCTACATGAACGAGAGCGGGCGTGCCGTCGGCGAGGCAGCGCGATTCCTCAAAATCGATCCAGCCGACATCATCGTCTTCCATGACGAGCTGGACCTCGCGCCGGGCAAGGTGAAGGTCAAGACGGGGGGCGGCAACGCCGGTCACAACGGCTTGCGGTCGATCAGCGCCCATATCGGCAATGAGTTCGTCCGCGTGCGGATCGGCATCGGCCATCCGGGGTCCAAGGACGCCGTGGTCCCTTATGTGCTGCACGATTTCGCGAAGGCGGACCAGGAGTGGCTGGGTCCGCTCCTCGATGCCGTTGCCAAAGCCTCCGGACGCTTGACCGACGGAGATTCGGCGCGATTTCTGACCGATGTCGCGCGCGCGGGCAGTGTCGCGGAAGAGCGGACGCCGCCGGCCATCGAGGCTCCGCCCGCGGCCAAGCCAGCAAAACCGCGCTCCCATCCTGCCGGCGAGCGGATGCAGAAGCGCCAGTCCGCCCTGGCCGAGAACCTGAAGCGCTGGCTGGCCGGACGCCCCAAGACGTAAGCGGCAGACGGCCAAGTCGCTTGCGCATCAACCACTTCGGGCGGAGCGCGGATCGTGCTACGTCGGCGACCGACACATGAGCTTCGAAGGACGGGCGCGCTCGCGGGGCGGCGTGCGCCCGGGGCTGGGTGACCTTGGACGGCATGGAAGGGGCAGCTTATCGGGCGATCATGCGCCACCAGGCAGGTGCCGTAACGGTGATCGCCGTCGGCGCAGCGGGGGCGCGAAACGGGCTGACCGCCACGGCCGTCTGCTCGCTGTCCGATGACCCGCCGACGATTCTCGCCTGTGTCCGCCAGACGGCGAGCGCGCATGACGTCATCCACCGCCTCGGTGCATTCAGTGTCAACCTGCTCGCCTCGGACCAGCAGACTGTGGCCGAGACCTTCTCGGGCAGTCTCGGCATCAGCGGCGAGGACCGGTTCGCCGGTGACAACTGGACGACACTGATCTCCGGCGCGCCGATCCTGCGTGGCGCCCTGGCGAGCCTCGATTGCCGGCTCGAGGAGCAACACAGCTTTGCCACGCATTCGATCTTCATCGGCTCCGTGCTTGGTGGCAGTGTGCGGACGGAAGCCGAGCCACTCCTGTATTTCCGCGGCGACTACTGGGATCTCGGCAGCCGGTAAGCACACCACCCACCGCCGCAGCGAGGGAGTGACATGCAACTCGGCATGATCGGTCTGGGCCGGATGGGCGCCAACATCGTGCGGCGGCTGATGCGCCATGGCCATGATTGCGTCGTCTACGACAGGAACCCCGATGCAGCGACGGCGCTGGCCGCGGAAGGAGCAACGCCTGCCGCCGACCTCGCCGCGCTCGTGCACGCTCTCTCTCCTCCACGGGCGGTATGGGTCATGTTGCCGGCGGGCGCGCCGACGCGAGAGGCGATCGACGCCCTGGCGGAGCTGCTCGCGCCGGGTGACACGATCATCGACGGTGGCAACACGTTCTGGAAGGAGGACGTCGTACGCGCCCGCGAGCTTGCTGCGAAGGGCATCGCCTATGTGGACGTCGGCTCGTCTGGCGGCGTCTGGGGGCTCGAGCGCGGCTATTGCCTCATGGTGGGCGGCGAGACTGCGGCCGTCGAGCGCCTGAACCCGATCTTCCACGCGCTGGCGCCTGGGCAGGGCAGCATCCCGCGCACGCCGGGCCGCGAGGGTCATGCAACCTGCGAGCACGGCTATCTTCATGCCGGGCCGAGCGGCGCTGGGCACTTCGTGAAGATGATCCACAACGGCATCGAGTACGGGATGATGCAGGCCATCGCCGAAGGCTTCGACATCATGCGTAATGCCGGTTCCGAGCGGCTGCCGGAGGAGTTCAGGCTCGATCTCGATCTCGCCGAGATCGCGGAGGTCTGGCGTCGCGGCAGCGTGATCACGTCGTGGCTGCTCGATCTCACGGCGACGGCGCTGGCGGCCGACCCGCATCTTGCGGAATACTCTGGTCACGTGGAAGATTCCGGCGAGGGGCGCTGGACGGTACAGGCCGCGATCGAGGAAGCCGTACCGGCGGAAGTGCTGACATCAGCACTTTTCGCCCGGTTCCGGTCGCGTCAGGATCATACGTTCGCGGAGAAGGTGCTGTCCGCGATGCGCAAGGGTTTCGGCGGGCACGTGGAGCCGCAAAAGGGAAGGTGAGCCATGGCGGACGAGGCAGGCACGAGGCGCGGTCACCTGCCGGCCGCCATCATGCTCATGGGCGTCTCCGGCTGCGGCAAGAGCACGACCGGCGAGAATCTTGCCGCCGAGCTCGGCTGGCCTTTCCGTGACGCCGACAGCTTCCATCCTCCTGCCAACATCGAGAAGATGAGCCGGGGCACGCCGCTCACGGACGAGGACCGCTGGCCCTGGCTTGCCGCAATTGGTGCCTGGATCGACGAGCGGCTGGCGAATGGCGATCCGGGCGTCGTCTCATGCTCGGCGCTGAAGCGGACATACCGGCGCTTTCTGCTCGAATCGCGGCCGAACGTCCGGCTCGTCTATCTCAAAGGGGAGCTGCCGCTGATCGCTGGCCGGATGGCGCGACGCATGAACCACTTCATGCCGCCCGCGCTGCTGGAGAGCCAGTTCGAGGCCCTCGAGGAGCCCGATGTAAGCGAGTGGCCGATCGTCGTCCCGATCGATACGTCGCCGCGGCGGATCGTCGAGTTCATCCTCGCCGACATGGCGCAGACCGGGTCCTACTGGCGGGAATGACACGAGGGTGGGGATCAGCATGAGCTCAGAAGCGGACCGGCACGCGGAAAGCAGGGATGGCGACCGCGGCCGCAGTCTGTTCGAGAAGCCCTGGCGCGGTGGCCGTACAGTATGGCTCGCGCAAGTTCGCTAAATGGGGCTCCCGCCTTGAAACCGGCGCCGCGTCTTCCCAATTCCGTCCAGCCTTATGGACGGAACGGAAGCGATTTGATGAGTGAACGAATGGGTGCCGGAATGCTCTGCCCGGTCTGCCGACTGGATCTGGTGATGTCGGACCGACAGGGCGTGGAGGTCGATTACTGCCCGAAGTGTCGCGGCGTGTGGCTCGACCGTGGCGAGCTGGACAAGATCATCGAGCGCAGCGCTGCCTATGACGCGCCCGCGCCCCAGAGCGCGCCGCCAACGCGTGGCCGGGACTATGACTATCGGGAGCGCCGGGAGGAGTACCCCGATTATGAGCGCAACCGTGGCGACTACGGTGGTTACGACCGCGATCGCGGCGACCACGGCGGCTATGACCGCCGCCATAAGAAGAAGTCGTTCCTGGGTGATTTGTTCGACTTCGACTGAAGAGTCGCCAAAGTCCCCCTCTTCCTGCACTGGGAAGGGGGGCAACCCCTCACTCCCTAACCCAGCAAATCACGCCTTCCAGCGTTCGAGCGCTGTCTCGTCGCTGTCGCGCGCATCGACCCAGTGGCCGGCGCCATCGGGACCGGTTTCCTTCTTCCAGAAGGGGGCACGCGACTTCAGGTAGTCCATCAGGAACTCGGCTGCCGCGAATGCGGCTTGGCGATGGGCCGAGGCGGTGATGACGAGCACGATGTTGTCGCCGGGCGCGAGGTCACCGTAACGGTGGATCACGGTGCTCGCCTGCAGCGACCAGCGGCGGAGCGCTTCCTCCTCGACGCGGGCGAGCTCGGCTTCCGTCATGCCCGGATAGTGCTCGAGCGACATGGCCGTGATCGGCGCGCCGGCCGCAGTGCCGCGCACGAGGCCCGTGAACGTGACGACGGCGCCGATATCGGCACGGCCGGCGGTGAGCTTACGAATTTCTGCTCCAACGTCGAAGTCTTCCCGCTGGACGCGCACCGCCATCGCGTCAGCCTCCTGTGACCGGCGGGAAGAAGGCGATCTCGCGTGCGTCACGGATGCTGGCAGACGGTCTTACATGGCGCTGGTCGATGGCGGCGCGAATCACGTCCGCGCGCTCGAACGCGGCCGCGTATTCCGGCCCGCGGGTCTTGATCCACTGGATGAGGTCGGAAATCGTCTCCAGACCGTCGCCGAGATCGACCGTTTCCTCGGCGCGCCCGACTTTCTCACGCACCCAGGCGAAGTACAGCAGTTTCACTTGTCTTGGAGCCACCATCGGGCACGCACCTCACCGCTCGATGGCATGCCGAACCGCGGCACGCAGGTAATCGTAGCCGGTCCACAAGGTGAGCAAAGCCGCCAGCCACAGCAGCGCCAGACCGCTCGCGGTCACGTAGGGGACGACCTTGTCGCCTGCTGGTCCGGCCAGGAGCACGGCCAGCGCGATCATCTGCAGCGACGTCTTCCACTTGGCGAGCTGCGTCACGTGTATCTGGACGTTGAGGGCGGCCAGGAACTCGCGCAGCCCCGATACCAGGATCTCACGGCACAGGATGATGACCGCCGCCCAGACGTGCCAGCCGTAGATGGTGTTGATGTGGGTGAGCATCAGCAGGGTCGTGCCCACCAGGAGCTTGTCGGCAATGGGGTCGAGCATGCGCCCCAGTGTCGACTGCTGGTGCCAGGCGCGCGCCAGATAGCCGTCGAGCCAGTCCGTCAGGCTGGCGGCGACGAACAGGCCGAAGGCCGACCAGCGCGCAACGTCGCCGGTGAGGAAGAAGAGGCAGCCGACGAGTGCTGGAACGGCGACGATGCGCCCGTACGTGAGTACGTTCGGCAAGCTCAAGACGATCGGGCGCGAGGCAGCGTGGTCCATGGGCAGGGACATGACATCCGATCTTCGGGTGCGTCAATGGGGAGCGGCAATGGGCAGCTCGCTTCCGGGGACGACGCGCCGGGAGAGGTTGCCTTATCTGCCATTGCGTCGGCAGTATGCTACATGTTCGATCATCACGCACGCCTATAGCGGAAGTTTGATCCAGATGACACAGCACCTGCGATCTCCGGCACTGGCTTCGCCGACACCCGAGCTCATTCAGAAGCTGGCCGAGATCGTGGGTCCGGCGCATGCGCTGACGGACCCCGACCAGCAGCTCCCGTACCTGCGGGAGTGGCGCGACCTGTTCATCGGCCGCACGCCCGTGGTGCTGCGGCCGGGCTCGACGGAGGAGGTGTCCCGCATCCTCGCGCTCGCCAACGAGGCCCGCGTCGGCGTCGTGCCGCAGGCGGGCAATACCGGGCTGGTTGGCGGCCAGACCCCGTTCGAGACCGGGAACGAGATCGTGCTGTCCGTCTCACGGCTGAAGACGGTGCGCGACATCAACCCGGCTGCCTACACCATGACGGTCGAGGCGGGGCTGACGCTCGCCGAATGCCGGGGCGTGGCCGAGAGCGCTGACCGGCTGTTCCCGCTCAGCCTGCCTTCCGAGGGCACGTGCCAGATCGGAGGGAATATCGCCACCAACGCCGGCGGTGTCGGCGTGCTCGCCTACGGCAATACGCGCCAGCTCGTCCTCGGGCTCGAGGTGGTGCTGGCCGATGGGCGAATCATTCCGGGGCTGAAGGCGCTCAAGAAGGACAACACCGGCTACGACCTCAAGGACCTGTTCATCGGCTCGGAAGGCACGCTGGGCGTCGTCACGGCAGCGGTTCTGAAACTCTATCCGCGGCCAGCGGAAACGGCGACGGCGATGGTGGCGCTGTCAGAGATCAGCCACGCGCTCGACCTCTTCTCGCTGGCGCAGGAGACGGCGGGGCGGTCGGTCACGGCCTTCGAGTTCATCCCGCGCATCTGCATCGAGTTCGTCACCCGCAATATTCCCGGCACGCGCGAGCCGTTCCAGAAGGCCTATCCCTGGTACGTCCTGATCGAGGTTTCCGGTGCCAAGCCCGACGGACAGGCGGCGCGGGAGATGGAGGACGTGCTCGGTCAGGCCGCTGAGCGCGGGCTGCTGCTCGACGCGGTGCTGGCGTCATCGCTGACCCAGGCGCGCGATCTGTGGCGGCTCAGGGAAAGCATCTCGGAGGCGCAGAAGCCCGAGGGTGGCAACATCAAGCACGACGTATCTGTGCCGATCGCCCGCATCGCCGAGTTCATCCAGCGCGCCGACGTCATCGTCGAGCGCATCTGCCCCGGCGCCCGCCCGTTACCGCTCGGGCATTTCGGGGACGGCAACGTCCACTACAACATCGCGCAGCCGATCGGGATGAACAAGGAGCGCTTCCTCGAGCTCTGGGAGTCGATAACCGCTGCCGTGCACGCGCTCGTTGTCGAGATGGATGGCTCGATCTCGGCCGAGCATGGCATCGGACGCATCAAGCGGGCTGATCTCGAGCGCCACAAGAGCGCGGTCGAAATCGAGCTGATGCGCCGCATCAAGGCGGCCTTCGATCCGCGCGGCATCCTCAATCCGGGCAAGGTCCTCTGACCGGCGTTAACAGGTAGGGAGCAGCAACTCCAAACGTGGCGGCTCCGGCGCTGCGAGTGCCGGGGCGAGCTGTCCCTCGCTCGGCAGCTCGAACGCGTGCCCGCGCCAGACTCCGCAGGCCTGGGAACCAACGCGGGGCGGCCGGCATTGAGGCGGAAGCATAGGTGAAGCCTGGCTTCTGGCTTGGCCAAGTGCTGCCCCCAGAACGCGCTCGGGAGGAAACTGCGGTGAAGAGATCGCATTTCGCGATGACGCTGAGCCTCGCCCTTTGGTCGGCCGTCGTGCCTCCCGCCGTGGCGCAGAACGCCTCTGAACCCCTGACCGAAGGCGATGCACACGCGATCGGCGTCGATGCCTACCTCTATTTCTACCCGCTCGTGACGATGGAGCTGACACGCCGGCAGCTCACGAACATGGAGCCGAGCTCCGGCATCGGCGGACCCGCCAACACGTTCGCAAATGTTCCCGCCTATCCGACCGCCGACATGAGGGTCGTCGTGCGGCCGAACTTCGACACCCTCTACTCCACGGCGTGGCTCGATCTCACCACCGAGCCGATGATCGTCTCGGTCCCTGACACGAACGGCCGCTACTATCTCCTGCCCATGCTCGACATGTGGACGGATGTCTTCGCCTCACCGGGCTGGCGCACCACGGGCACCGAGGCCGCAAGCTTCCTCGTCGTTCCGCCCGGCTGGAGCGGTGATCGATCGAACCTGCCTGCGAACGTCAGCCGCATCGACGCGCCGACGCCGTACGTCTGGATCATCGGCCGTATTCAGACGAACGGTCCACAGGACTACGACGCCGTGCATCAGATCCAATCGGCCTTGACGATCACGCCCCTTTCGCAATGGGGCCGGACGCCAGCGCCGGTCACTGCCGCCCCGATCGACCCCAGCATCGACATGACGACGCCGCCCAAGGTGCAGGTCGATCAGATGCCGGCAGCCACGTTCTTCTCGACAGCGGCTGAAATCCTGAGGGTGCAGAACCCCCATCTCACGGATCAGCCGATCATCGCACGGATGAAGCGGATCGGTATCGAGCCCGGCCAGAGCTTCGATCTCAACGCAGCGCCTGACTTGGTGCAGAGGGCACTCGAGACCGTGCCACAAGCCGCCCAGACTCTGATGAGGTGGAGGGGGTCGCGCCTCGATCGTGTCGTGAATGGCTGGTTGATGAACACGAGCGTCATGGGGGTGTACGGAAACGAGTACCTGAAGCGGGCCATCGTCGCCCAGCTCGGTCTCGGCGCGAACCTGCCCGAGGACGCGATCTATCCGCTGAATCTCACGGACGACAGCGGCAACCCGCTCGATGGCGCGCACAAGTACACGATCCACTTTCCCAAGGGCGCAACGCCGCCAGCCAACGCCTTCTGGTCCATCACGCTCTATGATCCCGAAGGTTTTCCGGTCCCCAACCAGCAGAACCGTTTCGCGCTGAGCAGCTGGATGCCGATCAGCTATAACCCTGACGGATCACTCGACCTCCATGTGCAGACGGAAAGCCCCGGCGCGGACAAGGAAGCCAACTGGCTGCCCGCTCCGCCCGGGTCATTCACCCTGACGATGCGTCTCTATTCTCCGCGAAGCGAAGCGCTGACCGGCAAGTGGCACCCGCCGCCCGTGACCAAGAGCGATACCCCGCCCGTATTGGGCAGGTGAGTCAGCGCCTCGGTCTTGGGTCAGATCTTCTGATTGTAGGCGCCGACTTCCGGCATCTGCGACAGGACCCCGTCAATATCGGCGAAGATCGCGCGCATGTTGGCCTCGGACGTCGGGCTTTCGACCACCACCACGAGCTCAGGCTTGTTCGACGACGCGCGGAGGAGCCCCCAGGTGCCGTCCTCGAGAACGACGCGCACGCCGTTGACAGTGATGAGATCGGCGATTTTCTGCCCGGCAACCTGCGTGCCGGCGGCCTTCTGGTGCTGGTAGTGCGCGACGACACGCTCGACGACGCCATACTTCTTCTCGTCATCGCAATGCGGCGACATGGTGGGCGACTGCCACGTCTTCGGCAGCGCCTTCCGGAGATCCGCCAGCGTCTTGCCGGGTGAACGGTCCAGCATGTCACAGACGGCGAGCGCCGCCACGAGACCGTCGTCATAGCCGCGGCCGAGCGGCGGATTGAAGAAGAAGTGCCCCGATTTCTCGAAGCCGACCAGCGCCTTCGTCTCGAAGCTGTAGCGCTTCATGTACGAGTGGCCGGTCTTCCAGTAGTCCGTTCGCGCACCGTTCTGCGCCAGAACGGGATCGGTCTTGAAAAGGCCGGTCGACTTGACGTCGGCGACGAAACGCGCGTTCGGATGAAGAGCAGAGATGTCTCGTGCCAGCATCACACCGACCTTGTCGGCGAAGATCTCCTCGCCCTCGTTGTCGACGACACCGCAGCGGTCGCCGTCGCCGTCGAACCCGAAGCCGACGTCCGCGCGATGTTCCAGCACCGCCTCGGCCATGGCATGCAGCATCTTCATGTCTTCGGGGTTGGGATTGTAGCGCGGGAAGGTGTAGTCGAGCTTGGTGTCGAGCGGGATCACCTCGCAGCCGACAGCTTCGAGCACGCGCGGCGCGAACGCACCCGCGGTGCCATTGCCGCACGCCGCGACCACACGCAGGCGGCGCTTCAGCTTCGGCCGGTCCGCCAGGGCCGCGATGTAGCGTTCGGCAACGTCGGGCACGAAGTGATATTTGCCACCGCCGGGCGCCTGGAACTGGGCACCAAGGACGATCTCCTTCAGCCGCGCCATCTCGTCCGGACCGAACGTCAGCGGCCGCTGGATGCCCATCTTGATGCCGGTCCAGCCATTGTCGTTGTGGCTCGCCGTCACCATCGCGACGCCTTCCACATCGAGCGCGAACTGGGCGAAATAGGCCATCGGCGACAGGGCGAGGCCGATATCGTAGACCTCGGCGCCGCCGGCGATGAGGCCGGTCATCAGCGCCTGCTTCACGGAGGCCGAATACCAGCGATAGTCGTGGCCGACCACGAACCGCTTGGGGACGCCCCGCTCACCGGCGAGCGTCGCCAGCCCGAGCCCGATGGTATTGAGACCCATCAGGTTGATCTCTTCGGGGAATAACCAGCGAGCGTCGTACTCGCGGAACCCGGTGGGCTTGACGAGCGGCAGGCGCTCGAAGTCCGCCGTATTGGGCTTGAGGTCTGCGCGAGGAGCGGGAAGCATGTGTTCCACCTTGATCGTTTCACGGTCTGCCTCAGGTACCGGCGCACGGTCCCGCGGCGGTCCGACGTAGCGAGCAATATAGGCGAGCGCTGGGCGCGTTTGGAGCCGGATTATCGCTGGAGGACGAGGACGCCACCGCGCATTTCAGCGCGGCTCAGGCGCTCGATGAACGTCATGCCAAGGAGGGTGGTTCCGAGCCGCCCGGGCTCGCTGACCACGGCTTTGACGTCGCGCAGCGTGATATCGCCGATGCCAACGCTGTCGAGCACGACCGGCGCGACCTTGGCGATCCCGTTGGCGGTGCGGACCTGGCCCGTGAAGTCCACCGGGTTGAGGACGATGCCTAGCCTTCGGGCTTCCTCGAAGCTGAGCGCAACCATCGAGGCTCCGGTGTCGACCAGCACCGGCGCCGGGCGACCATTGATGCTGGCCATCGCAGTGAACTGGCCGTGCGCATCGGCGACGAGGTGCACTGCGCCTGACCCCGCCCGGTCGGCGGGCGAACTGGGCACGCCAGGCAGGGCGGCCCGATTCGCGGATTCGACACCGAACGTGCGGGAGTTTCCTGCTGCGAGCTCATCGAGCCACAAGGCCGAGGAAGTTGCGACCACGAGCACGAGCAGCAACTTCGTTGCCGCACTGAGGGCGAGCCTGGCAGCAGGGGACAGAGGCATGGCCGAAACCCGCGAAACGGTGCAACGCGCGCCGCGAATATCATCAGTTAGCTGCGCAGCGTCAGAAACTCTCCGGAGAACTCATATGAGCGCAGCCGTCTTAAAAAGTTCATACCGAGAAGGCTCTCGCCGAGGACACCTGGCTTGGCGACGAGCGCATCGACCTGATCGAGCCTGATCGGCCCCACGACGATGTCGCGCAGGCGCACAGCAGCAGCATAGGCGGTGCCGTTCGCGGTCTGCACGGGAACCGAATAGTTGAGGCGGTCGACATCGATGCCCGCAAGTCTTGCGTCCGCGGGCCGGAGCACGACGGTGGAGGCGCCCGTATCGACCATCATCGTCACGGTGGCGCCGTTGACCTGGGTGCGGATCGAGAAATGGCCGTCCGGCCGGCGGCGGACCCTGACGGACTGCTCGCCCCGTTCCGTCGCGTTGAGCGTCCACGTCTCGCCCGGGGGCAACAGCTCGCCCGCGACCCGGCGGGTGAAATACGACACCTCATCCCGGAAGCTGTAGACCGCCACCAACGCGAACGCGATGAGAGCCCAGATCGCAAAATCCTTGAGCGCCTGGAAGGCGCGGCCGCGATAGGAGCCCGCCAGCGAGGCCATGAAATAGAGGAGCAGGGCGCCGCCAGCGACGAGGCCGGCGAAGCTCGCCGGATCGAGACCGGCAATGCTGCCTTCATCCCCGGTCAGCACGACGACCAGGCCGCCCAGCGCCAGGATCAGGAGGAGGAACCAGAGCATCGGCCTCACTCCCCCTCGAGCTGCGCGCGCCGGTCCGGCAGCTCCAGCATGATCCGGCGCCGCTCATCGGCAGGCAGTCCCGCCCACTGCGCTATCTCAGAGAGCGTGCGCAAGCAACCCGTGCACAACCCTGTGGCGGGATCGATCACGCAGACTTTGATGCACGGGCTTTCCACCGCCGCGCCCCCCACAGTTTCCACGGATGCTTGGAGTGGAATCTAGGGAGGCGGGCGGTCGCGCGCAATCTCGCAGCTGCCGCAGAGCGCCGGGCCGCTCAGGCCTTTGCTACTGTTGGGCCGGCTTCGTTCTCTGCACGGTTCCCGCCGGGTGCTCGGGTGGGGCGTAGATGGTGTAGAGCTGCAGCGGCTCGGTCCCGGCGTTGACGACATTGTGCTGCACGCCCGCCGGAATGATCACCGCAACCCCCGGCTCCAGCCTGTGCTCTTCATCGCCGAGCTTCAGCACCGCAGAACCGGATTCGACACGAACGAACTGATCGACGTTCTCATGACTCTCTTGGCCGATCTCCTGCCCGGGTGGGAGGGTCATCAGGACGAGCTGAATGTGTTTGCCCGTGAAAACGACATGCCGGAAGTCCGTGTTGCTCGTCGTCGATTGGGGGAGGTTCGCGACATAGCCGAGCTGCGAGGCATTGCTCGCCGGCTGATCCTGCTGTGCCATCGCCGGAAGCATGGGGAAGGTGGACAGGATCGCCACTGCACCGAGCGCAGAAGCGAGCATCGGGCTGGGTAATTTCATCGCGGTTCTCCGCGCGGCACAACAATCTTGGCCGCAACGCCCGATCGGGCAGTGAGTTCCGGCGCAGCGCCGAGTCTCCG
>JAEZHL010000388.1 GCA_023416575.1 Pseudomonadota bacterium | reverse complement strand
GGCGCGCCGGCATCATTCCGGAGTTCCCTTGAATCGTGGCGCGCGCTTCTCGATGAATGCTGCGACACCCTCCTGGTAATCGGCACTGAACCCGAGCTTGCGCTGCAGATCGCGCTCGCGGTCGAGCTGGGCATCGAGGGTGCTGGTCGCCGCGTGGAGCATCGCCTCCTTGATCGCGGCGTAGGATTGCGTCGGACCGGCGGCGAGCGTCCTCGCGATGCTCATCGCCTCAGCCATCAGATCTTGATCATCGACCGCTTTCCAGATCAGTCCCCAGGAGGCGGCCTGATCGGCAGACAACGGCTCGGCCAGCATCGCAAGTGCACGGCCCCGCGCCTCGCCGAGAAGCCGCGGCAACAGCCATGTGCCGCCGGAGTCGGGCAGCAGTCCAATTTTCGAGAAAGCCTGGATGAACTTGGCCGAGCGGGCGGCGAGCACGATATCGCCGTGCAGAGCCAGATTGGCGCCGGCACCGGCCGCGACCCCATTGACGGCAACGACGATGGGCTTGGGAAGAGTGCGCATCCGGCGGACGAGCGGATTATAGTAGGCCTCGATCGTCTTCCCGAGGTCGTTGGGCTGCTGCCCAGGCTTGACCTGTCGATCCGAAAGATCCTGCCCCGCTGAGAAGCCGCGCCCCGCGCCTGTCAGCAGCACCGCCCGGCAGGTGGCATCGCGCTCTGCGGCGTCGAGGGCGGCAGCCAGCGCCTCGTGCATCTCGACGTTGAAGCTGTTGAGGCGATCGGGCCGGTTCAGCGTGATGCAGGCTACTCCGTCCTGCATTTCCGCCAGGATCGTATTGCCTGCCACAGCGGCCTCCTCGTTTTCTCGGACATTCTTGGAGTGCGACGCATGCTGATGCATTTGCATCGACTGTCCGGTTGGTCAATTCAATAAATGGGGACTGGCAGGGAGCGCAAGAGACGCGTGCAAATCGTCCGCATTGCTATAATGGCGAGCGTCGGTGCCGACCAAAGTTAGAGCTATGTCGTCGAGACGGCCGCATCGCGCTGACCGGTTCCGGCAGAACTTTGCTAGAGAATGTGAACGAGCGCCGGGCCTATCTTGTTCTCTAGCTCCGCCCGCGCGGTTAGAATCGATAGGCTGCGAGCTCTGCGCTGTATCTGTCGATGAGTGCCTGAGCATCCCGGCGCACCTGGTCGGCAGCCTTGCCCGGCTTGTAGAGTGTGGAGCCGATTCCGAACCCTGCGGCGCCTGCATCGAGATAGGCGGCCAGATTGTGCGCGCCGATACCGCCGACGGGCAGCAGGCGGACGGTGTCGGGCAGAACGGCGCGCATCGCCTTGACGGCTGCGGGTGAGATGATCTCCGCAGGGAAGAGCTTGAGGGCGTCCGCTCCGGCCGCCAGCGCTGCGAAGGCCTCGGTCGGTGTCGCGACGCCGGGGAGACATGCCAGCCCGAGCTCCTTTGCCGAGGAGATGACCTCCCGATTGCTGTGCGGCATGACGATGAGCTTGCCGCCCGCGTCGGCGACCTCCTGGACCGCAACCGGCGACAGCACCGTTCCGGCACCGATCAGCGCCCGATCGCCGAAGCGCTGTGCCAGAATCCGGATCGACTGAAACGGCTCGGGCGAATTGAGCGGAACCTCGATGATCCGGAAGCCCGTCTCCACGAGAGCCGCACCGACAGCTTCGCTTTCCGCTGGCGTGATGCCGCGGAGGATCGCGACCAGCGGGCATTGCGACATGGCGGTGTCGAGATCGATCATGGCGTGTTCCCCAGCAGCCCTGCTGCGCGCGCGAGCAACAGCTGTCCCGCGACAACACTGTGCTCGGGACCACGGTTCCAGGTGAGACCGAGGGCGTCTGCGGCTTTGCCGTAGCGCTCGGTAAGCGCGTCATTTCCGAAGATGGTGATCGACTGGCCGGCTTCGGCGGCCGCCTTGATCTCAGAGCCGATCAGCAGTCCGGACAGATATTCCGGCAGCTCGTCTGGCGCCAGGAGCTCGAAGAGGCCGAGCGTTCGGACGCTGAAGAGTTGATGCAGGAGATCACCCGCGGTCCCATCCTGCCGGGCTGCTTCAACACCGTGCAGGAAGCCGTGGCCCTCAGCTCGGCCCGTCTTCATCAGGCGGCCGAGAATCGTATGGTTCTTGAGGGCGCCATAGACCTCGCCGGTCATGTAGGTCTTGAAGCCGACAATCGCGTTTCCCGCGACCGTTGCCCACTTGGAGTGGGTGCCGGGATGGACGAGGGTCGCATCCGAACTCGGTGCCGTAGCCATGATCCCCAGGATCTGAGTCTCCTCGCCACGCATGACGTCCGGCGGCTCACCAGGCGGCAAATGGTCGAGACCGGGGACGAGGTGCACGGCGCCGATCCCGTCGACGTCGAACACCGTCAACGCGTCGGCGATGTCACGGATGCTGGCGGGGCAGCGTACGTAAGGTGCTTCGACCCAGCCCTGGCGGCTGCCGATCATGCCGGACATCACGACGGGTAACCGCCCATGGGCTGCAATCCAGTCGCCGATCGCGGCCCTCAGAACATCCGCAAAGGCCCCGTTCTCGACGGCAAGGATGCCGCTTGGGCTTTCGACTTGCGCAAGGATGCCGCCGTTCAGATCGGCAAGATAGGTCCGAAGGTTCGTTGTGCCCCAGTCGACGGAAATCAGACCTGGCGTGCTCATGCGGAAATCCCGGTTGGCCAATTGCAGGGCGTTTGCGGTCGTAGGTTCTTGCCATGCGATGAGCTTCAACATTCCGTCACGAGCTGATCGCATCCCGCCTTATAGCGCCCCATGCGCCGTTCGACACCTGTGCGCTGATCCAGATCAACGACCGAGCCGCAAACGGCTATCGAAACTCATCATCACGCTCAGGAACCATGATGAGGCCCCGAATCGTGCGGGCCTGCCAGCTTGCAAATTCCGGGTCGCGCGCAGGGCGATGAACGCGCCTAAGAGTGTCAGGATCAAGCCCATCGCTTGCGCGAGTTCCAGGCACTCACCGAGACAGAGCGCGCCGAACGCAGCGGAAAATGATGGCGAGGATGTCTGCAGGATCGCGGCGACTGGCGCGCCAGCCAAGCGCACCGACGCGAAGAATAGTGCGGTCGCCCCGATTGCCACCAGCCAGCCGTGATAAGCCAGCTGAAGGATCATTTCGCCCGCCGGAGCTGAAAGCCCCTGCGGGGGCATGCTCATCAGGTAGAACGGGATGAAGAGCGGCGACAGGAGCGCCAGCTTTACGGTCAGGCTCAGCGGATCGACGCGCCAACGACGCACGCAGTCATTGAGCACTGCCCAGGCGAGTGCCGCGATTGCGAAGATTGCTATCCCAGTGCCCGTTACGCTCGCGTTACCGCTGAAAAGGACGAGCCCAACGGTCACCGCGACCATGCCGACGGACGCAGCGCGGCACGTCCCCGGGCCATTGCGGGGAAAGGAGAGGCCGAGCGCAAAGATGGGCAGCAATCCCGCCAGCAGCAGCGCTCCCCCGCCAGCCGTCGCATGGCGGTATCCCGCGAAAACGAGTGCGTGATAGAGCGGCCCGGCAAGGAGCAGCAGAACGATCAGCCGAGACCAGTTGATAGAGAGGTGCAGGCGTGGCCCCATCACGAGGGTGAGCAGCAGCGCTACCGGGAAGCAGCCGGCAAAGCGCAGCAACGTGAGGCTCGCCGGATCGAGGCTGGTCGTCACCAGATGACGGGAGACGACAGCACCGCCGCCCCAGATCATCGCCGCAGCGAGCCCGCAGGCTACGCCGATGGTGAATTTGGACCTTGCCGCAGAGGCGGCTCGCTCGGTCAAGGCGTTCCCCGTTGAGCCGGTGTGAATCTGGTCGAGAAGTCCGCGGACATGACCCCGCATGCGGAATAGCAAGCGGACTCCTCGATCTTCGCCCCTCGAGACTTTCGAGGCTTAGAGTTATCGGAAAGTCTCTTGGTCTTGGTCTCTAAGCCATGCCTGCAGCGGCCGAGATCATCACTTCATCGGTGAAGTGCTTCGAGCCAGCCTCAGTGATGAAGCGCCTGAGGCCTTTCACGAAGTCGATGAGCTCGAGCTGCACGATGGTGGCGCTCACCGAGTCGTCGCTGCACAGACGGTTCATGGCGTGCATCGCCGCTTCGCTCGTATAGCCCCAGATGGTCTTGAAAACGACGCTCGGGCTGTCGTCGCCACTGGCGAGCCTGTAGGTTCCGCCGTAGCGGACGCCTTTGAGCTCCGTGTCGCCCGACATGCGGCCTTCACTCAGCAGGATTTCGCGCAATGCCAGCCAGCTCGTGAATGCCTCCGGATCAGCCACACGGTAGCGCCATGACACGACGACCGGCGAGAGCATCACGCGCTTCTTCAGCAGCTCCTCGGCGTGCGCGCCGAGCATATAGGGATTGAAGGGAACGCTGAGGCCCGTGCGAACCTGGAAGTTGATCGGCTCGGCTGCGGGGCGGCTCTGGCCGGTCATGTGGCCGGCGAAGGGCACGCTGAGTCCTGTCCGGACCTGAAACGGAACAGGCTCGGCGCTTGGCGCAGATGCTTCGTCGCGCGCGGCCATGTAGCTGGCAAAGGGAACGCTGAGGCCGGTGCGTACCTGCAGGTTGACGGCGGCAACCTCCGGTGCGGCAATGGATCGATCCAACTCGATCTGACGCATCAACATGTGACGATGGGAAGTCATCTTCTCCTCCAAGTTCTGTTGACTGCTCACCTGTTCATCCGGGCGACGAGCGCCCCACTCGTTCACTCACGCGCACTGATGATGTTCTGCCGCAGGAGCGTGTCGAACCCCCTGTGGAATTGGACACGCGCCTCGTCGCGGCCGATCTTCGGACCGACGGTCGCGACATAGTCGGACTCGATCTGCTGGAAGGGTCGCCCGTCGCACAGCTCGACGATGAACCATGCGGTCGTATTGAGGTCGTAGATCTCCGGCTCGTCCGGCGTGAACGCGTAGCAGCGTCCCCACTCCTCGAAGCGGCGAAGAACGACGTTGTTACTCTTGGCATAGCAGGCGTTGCGGGAGAGCACGGAGGTCTACTCCTTCGTTGAGGTGCTGGCAGTAGGGATCGGGCGCCGACCAGCGGCCGTGAAAGGCGAATGCGGTTGCGCGGCAGCCGCCGAATGTGCCCTGGGTCACCGAGCACTCCGGGCACGCCTTCTCCACCGAATTGGATCGGAGCTCGCGGTAGAGCGGGTGATTCCAGGTCTCGACAAACGGCGTATCGAGAATGCTGCCGTAATCGACGTATTCGCGCAGGTACGGGCAGCCGATGGAGTCGCCTTGAGGACTCACGGCAGCGTTCTGCCAGCAGCAGTTCCCGTCGCGCGGATGCCAGGACTGCATGAGTTGTACGCCGGCGGGAATCTTGAGGCCATTGAGGGCGTGCATCATCTCGTCGAGCGAGAGCGACAGCTCGGCCCAATTGCGTTTCGCGCGCCCGAGTGGATAAAGCCGCAGGACGCCAACCTGATCGCACCCGAGCTCGACGGCGAGATCGAGATAGCGCTGCAGGTGGTCGTAGTTCTTTCGCGACAGGATGCCGAGCAGGGTGACTTTGATGCCGGCCGCGCGGGCGTTGCGAATGCCCTCGATCGCGGCTTCGAAGCTGCCCGGTTGACCCGTCAGCTCATCCTGAATCTCGGGCACCGCGGCGAAGAGATCGACATAGAGCCGCCCGACGCCGAGGTCCTTGAGCCGTTCGGCGCGCGCAGCATCGATCAGCGTGGCATGCGTTCTGATCGCGACGTAGAGGCGGCGGTTGCAGTAGGCCAACAGCTCTTCGAAATCGGGTCGATGGAACGGCTCGCCACCTTCGAAGAAGATGTGCAGGAACTCTTCCGCGACCAGCTGGTCGATGAACGCCTTCCACTGTTCGGTCGTGAGCTCGGGTCGCTTGCTGGCGCCGCAATCCGCGTAACAGAGCTTGCAGTCCATGCTGCACGTCTGGTTGACGCAAATCGTCAGCTTGAAGGGTTTGTCCAGCTTCGGCACGCGCTGTGGCGCGCCATCTGGACCCTCGATGCGAACCAGTTCGTTCACGCAGTCACCTCCTTGA
>JAEZHL010000340.1 GCA_023416575.1 Pseudomonadota bacterium | reverse complement strand
GCTGCGCGGTCCGCGATGTCTTTGGCCGATAGCCGCTCTCCGGCCACGCGCGCGTGATCGGCCTCGAGCGCCGGTGCGCTGACCCAGGTCTCGATGCAACTCTGACGCCCACACCAGCACCGCGGACCGGGGAATTCATCCGCGGTTGGCCAGGGAAGGGGATTGTGGCCCCACTCGCCGCCAATGCCGCGCGGTCCGTCGAGGAGCCGGCCTTGGGCGACGATGCCGCCGCCGCAGCCGGTGCCGAGTATGACGCCGAACACGGAGTGGGCGCCGGCGGCAGCGCCGTCGGAGGCTTCCGAGAGAGCGAAGCAGTTGGCGTCATTGGCGGCCCGCACCCGCCGATCCAGATATTGCGCGAGATCGCGGTCGAACGGACGGCCGTTGAGCCAGGTGGAATTCGCATTCTGCACCCGGCCGGTCACCTGTGACACGGAACCCGGAATGCCGATCCCGACAGTGCCGCGCGATCCAGCCTCCGCTTCGAGCCGGAGCACCAGCCCGCGAATGGCTTCGAGTGTGGCCTTGTAATCATCGCGCGGTGTCGCGATGCGGATCTCGCCGCTCGACCGCCCGTCCGGATAGAGCGCGATGGCGGCGATCTTGGTGCCGCCAAGATCGATGCCGATCCGGATGCGCTCGTCGGCGCTGGTGCTCATAGCCCGCTCGTTCCATGCGAGAGAAGGTAGAGAGCTGGCCCGATCCGCTCAGGGGCGAGGTTGTTCTCGGCTGCAAACACGAGAAGCAGGGATTCATCGCTTGCCATGTACTCGAGCACGGCGCAGATGGTGCCGGTCTCTCCAGCATGTGCACGCAACTCGTCAGCGGAAATGCCTGTCAAGGCCATGAAGCGGCCGAGCCGGGCTTCATCGTCGGCCAGGAAGGCGAGAGCCTTGAGCCCGATGACCTCGGCTTCTTCCACGGTGATTTTCTTGCCAGGACGCTGGTAGCTCATGTGCTCGTTCGTTCAGAATAAGATTTGTGACTGTACACCTTAAACTGTTGGTTACAGCTTCGGGAGCACAGTGCGCGTGCTGTAGGCCCGTCGAATCGGTGCAAGAGTGAGTTGGGTAAGGGCAAGCTGGCCAACGCCATGAATTACCAGGAACGAAGCGGGGCCATCAACGGTTTGCGGAAGCTTCCGCGCCAGCCGGGTAAACTGGTGCTGCTCGTGGAGGACAACGAGCTCAATATGAAGCTCTTCCACGACCTGCTGGATGCGCATGGGTATGCAACCCTGCAAGCCCGCCATGGCATCGAGGCACTGGATCTCGCCCGCCAGCATCGTCCCGACCTGATCATCATGGATATCCAGCTCCCGGAGATTTCCGGCCTCGAGGTCACGAAGTGGCTCAAGGACGATGACGACTTGCGAGAGATTCCCATCGTCGCTGTGACTGCGTTCGCAATGAAGGGTGATGAGCAGCGCATCCGCGAGGGCGGCTGCGAGGCCTATATCTCCAAACCCATCTCGATTGCCGGTTTCATGGATACGATCCGGCGGTTCATAGGCGAAGCACGTCTGCCGACGAGTGGTGCGTAGGGTATTCCATGACTGCGCGCGTTCTCGTCGTCGATGACATTCCAGCCAATGTCAGACTTTTCGAGGCGCGGTTGTCAGCGGAAAGCTTTGACATCCTGACCGCCAGCTCCGGCATGGAGGCGCTGGACGTCTGCGCCCGGGAGCGGGTCGACGTCGTCCTGCTCGACGTCATGATGCCCGGCATGGACGGCTTCGAGGTCTGCCGGCGGCTGAAGTCGAGCCCGCGCACGCAGCACGTTCCCGTCGTGATGGTGACGGCGCTCGATCAGCCCTCCGACAAGATGCAAGGGCTCGCGGCGGGGGCAGACGATTTCCTCAGCAAGCCCGTGGACGACATCGCACTGATCACGCGGGTGCGTAATCTCAGTCGCATGAAGATGCTCAACGACGAGATCCTGATGCGCGCCGAAACCGGCCGGCGCATGGGGCTCGCGCCGCTCGATGTCCTTGCCGATGCACACGGCAGCGCGAGGGGCCGCATTCTGCTCATCGACGACAACCCGCGGTCAGCTGGCCGGATTTTCGAAATCCTGGGGCGATCACACGAGACCGTCGTCGAGGCCAACCCGCAGATGGCGCTGATGGCCGCAGCCGAGCAGGATTTCGACCTGCTGATCGTCAGTCTCAGTCTCGAGAATGCCGACGGCTTGCGCCTGTGCAGCCAGATCCGTTCGCTAGACCGGACGCGGCATCTGCCGATCGTGATGCTGGTCGAACCGGCGGACGAGGGGGGGCTGCTGCGGGGGCTCGATCTCGGCGCCGCCGACTATCTGATGCGCCCGGTCGACAGGCACGAAATGCTGGCGAGGGTGCGGACGCAAATTCGGCGTAAGCGGCGTTCCGAGCATCTGAGGATGCAGGTGGCGGAGGGTGCGGAGTTGTCCATCAAGGACGCGCTGACGGGGTTCGTCAACCGGCGCTACATGGAGAGCCACCTGAAGGTGCTGATCGAGCAGTCGACGTCGTCGGGCCGGCCATTATCGATCCTCGTCGCCGACATCGATCTCTTCAAGCACATCAACGACACGCACGGCCGTGCCTCCGGCGATGCGGTCCTGCAGGAGCTCGCGGTGCGACTCCGGCGTAGCACGCGCGGGATCGATCTCGTCTGCCGGCTGGGCGGCGGGGAGTTCGCCGTCGTCATGCCGAACACGGGGATCGAGAGTGCCTGGCAGATCGGAGAACGAGTGAG
>JAEZHL010000306.1 GCA_023416575.1 Pseudomonadota bacterium | reverse complement strand
CACCCCGCGAGCAGCCCGTCGATGAGCCAGCCGCGAATAACCACGGACCGGATGAAGAAGATCCCGAGCAAGAGGATGACCGGCGACAGGTCGATGCCGCCGAGGTCAGGCATGAAGCGGCGGATGGGTCGAAGCAGCGGCTCGGTTACGGCATTGAGCGCCTGCCAGATCGACCTCACGAACTGATTGTAGGGGTTGATGACGTTGAACGCGATCAGCCACGAGAAGATGACGCTGGCGATGACCACCCACGTGTAGAGGTTGAGCAAGTAGTCGACGAAGAGCAGCAACGGTATCATCGCGCGCGGTTCTCCTGGGTTCGCTGCCCGAAATGTGTAAACGAACCCGTGCGCGCCGGGCAAGGGCGACGGGGTTCGGGTGATAGCCGGTTGCGTGGCGCACCGCCGCTGCGTCGCGATCGCCTGGCTGTCGGCCTTGCTTGACAAGCCCCGGCCCCGCCCCCTAAATGCGTCCACCCGCGCGCTGGTTTCGCGCACATGGGGCCGTAGCTCAGATGGGAGAGCGCTGCAATCGCACTGCAGAGGTCAGGGGTTCGATTCCCCTCGGCTCCACCAATTTTCCTTTCATATCCGTCGAAACTGTTGGGTTCATGCCTCGCTTCCTGCTGAGGCAATTCCTCTAACGCAACCTTTGGCCCTCTCCAGCGCGCCAGCCCCAAGTCGTCGCATCAACATTGGGCGACGTTGACGGCGAGGCCGCCTTGAGACGTTTCCTTGTACTTCGTCTGCATGTCTGCGCCGGTCTGGCGCATGGTCTCGATCACCTCGTCGAGCGTGACGCGGTGGGTGCCGTCCCCACGCAGGGCGAGTGACGCCGCGGCAATGGCCTTGATGGCACCGAATGCATTGCGCTCGATGCAGGGGACCTGCACCAGTCCGCCGATCGGGTCGCAGGTCATACCGAGGTGATGCTCCATCGCGATCTCGGCGGCGTTCTCGATCTGCGCTGGCGTGGCACCTAGTCCCGCGGCGAGACCGGCTGCGGCCATCGAGGCTGCCGACCCGACTTCGCCCTGGCAACCGACCTCAGCGCCCGAGATCGACGCATTGCACTTGATGAGGCTTCCGATCGCGGCGGCGGTCAAAAGAAAGTCATGGCTTTTCTCGGGCGTGTACTCGGGGCAGAAATCCCGGAAGTAGCGCAGCACGGCGGGAATGATGCCCGCAGCCCCGTTCGTCGGCGCGGTTACCACACGCCCTCCAGCCGCGTTTTCCTCATTGACCGCTATGGCATAGGTGCTGACCCAGTCCATCACCTCATGAGCTGAGCGCTGGTTTTCCAACCGCCCCCTCTGCAAGCCTTCGAAGAGCGACCTGGCGCGACGCTTGACCTTGAGACCGCCCGGCAGTTCGCCATCGAGCCGCAGACCACGGTCGATGCACCCGAACATGGCTTCCCGAATGCCATCGAGGCCCCGGATCACCTCGTCCGCTGACCGATGCACGAGTTCGTTCGCCAGCTGCACCTCGGCGATCGACAGGTTCTTTTCAGCGCAAGTGGCGAGCAATGCATCGGCGCTGCCGAAGGGGAATGGCACGGCCGCGGCCTCTTCCTCGCTCGCTCCAGCCCCGTCGACAACGAAGCCGCCGCCGATCGAATAGAAGGTCTTGTCGAGAACAAGCTCCCCATCGGCAGCGTACCCACGGAACCGCATCCCATTTGAATGCAGCGGAAGCACGTCGACCATGTTGAACACGATGTCGGCCGAGGGATCGAAGCTTGCAAAGCACCCACTCGCAAGCGCGATGCACCGCTTGACGTGGAGACCACGAACAAGACCGGCGACACTATCCGGATCGACCCCTGCGGGCACCTCGCCAAGCAGCCCGAGGCAGATCGCGGTGTCGGTTCCGTGCCCGCGCCCCGTCCAGGCCAGCGAGCCGTAAACCTCAGCGGTGATATGGACGATGGGCGTGCTCGTCGGCGCGTCTGCACATGCATCGATGAACCGCTTCGCGGCCACCATCGGACCGACTGTGTGTGAGCTCGATGGCCCGATCCCGATTTTGAAGAGCTCGAAAACGCTGATCATGGTGCTTCCAGACGGCCGTTCGGCCGACCGATAGCACGAAATCCGACAGCGGCCCGTGTAAAGACCCGCCATGCCATCGCGCCAATGTCGCCAGCACGAGGTCTCGCGCATAGCCGTTCGAAAGCCGGCAGGCTAAAAATGGGACCTGGCCGGGTGGCGCGCGTCGACAGCACGGCTATCCCGATGGCCTCCGATGTGGGAACCACTCTCCGATAGAGGATCTGCTGCTCCGGAGCGAAGCTCATGGACTTCATATTCATGCTGACGCGCCGCGACCGGACGGTCGAGGACTCGCTTCACCTCGTCGAGCTGATCCGCCCGCTTGGAATTCGCCACATCGGCTTCAAGGACGTGGGCGTCTCACGGGACGTCCTTGCGCGGTTGTGCGACACCATTCGTTCAACTGGCGCTGCCGTGTATCTGGAGCTGGTCTCGACAACGCGCGCCGATTGCTTGCGCTCGGCAGAGATCGGCCGCGAGCTCGGCGTCGACGGCCTCCTCGGCGGAACGCATGTCGATGCCATCCTGGATCTCCTGGCGGGAAGCAACATCCGCTATTTTCCATTCCCCGGCCGCCCGACAGGGCATCCCACCAGCCTCCACGGAACAGCAGCAGAGGTCGAGGAGCATTGCCGCGCCTTCGCCGCCCTCGGCTGCCCTGGCGTCGACCTGCTGGCGTATCGCGCGATGGAAGCCGATCCGCTCGATCTGGTGGCGGCGTCGCGCCGTGGCATCGGCAGCAACGGATACCTGATCGCCGCGGGCTCCATCAGTACGCCTGATCAAATTCGAGCGCTCAAGAGTGCAGGAGCCGATGCCTTCACGATCGGTTCTGCCGTGTTCGAAGGCAGCTTCAGCCCATCCAAGGGCTCCACGCTCTCACAGCTGGAGGACATTCTGCAAACGTGTGCTGACCTGTCCTGATTCCGCGCGAGGCTATCCGAGTATCAGGATCACGCGGACCGGGTCACACTTGTCTCTCAGGGTTCTGCATGACAGTCTGTCGACTGCTTATCCGAAGTCTCGGGCGGAATTGCCTCCGCCCGTCGCCGAGAGTCATCCACTGTGACGTCCACCCCCGTCGCCCGCCTCCAAGACCGGAATACTAGCCCGGAGTCAGTGCGCATCCTTCCCGAGCCGAAGCCCAATGCGTCCCATCTCTGAGTTCACGATCGCGGCGCGCCGTGGTGTGCGTGCCGTGCTGACCGACATCGACGATACATTGACGGACGATGGACGGCTGCCGTTAATTGCCTATGCCGCGATGGCACGGCTTAAGGATGCCGGGTTTGCCCTGGTGCCCGTCACAGGTCGGCCTGCGGGCTGGTGCGATCTCATTGCCCGCCAGTGGCCAGTTGACGGCGTCGTCGGTGAGAACGGCGCCTTCTACTTCCGCTATGATCAGACGACGCGCACGATGGTGCGCCGCTATGCCAAACCTGATGACGTCCGCGCACGCGATCGGGAAGCGCTCGTTGCCATCCGGGAGGCGGTGCTCGCGGAAGTGCCGGGTGCTGCGGTCGCCTCCGACCAGAACTATCGCGAGGCTGATCTCGCGATCGACTTCTGCGAGGACGTCCCGCCGCTGTCGCGAGAAGCCGTCGATCGTATCG
The DNA here is from genome assembly GCA_023416575.1 of Pseudomonadota bacterium. Lineage (GTDB taxonomy): Bacteria > Pseudomonadota > Alphaproteobacteria > Rhizobiales > Hyphomicrobiaceae > ZC4RG25. The sequence goes on along the minus strand of JAEZHL010000306.1, from coordinate 47 downwards.
TCGCGATCTTCGAGCGCTTCGGCGCCACGGCTAAGGTCTCATCCATC
>JAEZHL010000171.1 GCA_023416575.1 Pseudomonadota bacterium | reverse complement strand
CCTGGCATCGCGCCCGCAGCGCCAGCGCCGGTTACCGGGACCGCTGCAGAGCTGGTCCATATCTGGAGCCTCGATGCCAGCGAGCCGGACCTCGGTGTCGCCGATGCGGAGCACATCCCCAGTCGCGGCCACGGCGCGGCCATCGATCGTTTTTTCAAAAAGGCTGACGGCACCCGTGCTGCCGGCCAGCAGATTTGCCCCACGCCATAGGAGCCAGCCGCCACCCAGCGTCGCCGAGGCAAGAATGAGAACCGCAACGGCGATGCTGGCGATCTCGGCGCCACTCTTGCCGGAAATCGCCCGCGGGAGATGAATATTGCGCGGTCGTGGCAGAGAATTCGGCCAGCGCATCGGAGGAAGTGCGGGAGTCGGCAGGGCTTGAATCTTCGCGGAAAGCCAGGCCACCGCATCACTGATGCTCCGGCGTGGCAGATCCTGCACGCCGAACAGGATTGGCAGGCTTGCGCAGAGCAGAGTTGCAAATCCCACGATCAACATGAGCGCCGCCTGCAGGGACAGCCCGTTCGCCGGGAACAGGATGAGCGCCGCCCCGGTCAGGACGACGCTGACCGCCAGCAGCAGAGGCTGAACACCTCGCCTTTGAATCGGCCCGCAGGCAGCCCTGAGCGATGCAACGAGTGCCTGCCAAGCTTGAGCGCATGCAGGCGGCACGGCCTTGATCAGCCGGACGAGGCCAGCCTGCACACCCCCAGCGCCGGTCTTGACCCAGTGGCCGGCCAGTACCGCGCCGGAGCTTCCGACTTCGACCCCGATCCGTCCAGCATCTTTGAGGCCATCCACGGCGGCGACCCGCGCGTCCTCAATCCGGCGCCGTCGATCAGCCCGCTTGAGCCTGATCGTCGTCCGCACGTGCTTGTGCCAATCGAATCCGTCGCTTCGCCGCCGCCAAGCTATCATCCCACCCCCATTTGCGAGATGCGCGCCACGGCCGATCAGCGGCCGCGGGTGAGTGTTGATTCGTCCCGGCGAGTCTGCCGGAAGCGAGCCGCCATGCCGAGTCCCGGAAATGCAGGCTGTGCATGGCGCGCCCCATCGCGCGCTCCGGCGCCAGTGCCGGGGCCGGTCAGCGCTGCCGCGTCAGCCGATCCGTTTGCCACAACCGGACTGCACCACTCTCACTTGCAGCTGCGATCCAGCGGCCATCCGGCGCGAATGCAACGGAACGGAAGCTCGCCGGACCATCGCCGAAAATGCGCACCAGCCGGCCCTCCCGGAAGTTCCAGACACGGACCTTGCCATCGGCACTGGCTGCGGCCAGCAGGTTGTCGACGGGCGAAAACGCGATCGCGCCGACCTGTCCGGCCTGCCGCGTGAGGGTTCGGTAGAGGCGACGCGACGTGGTCGACCATAGCCTGACCTGCCCGTCGCGGCTCGCCGACGCCAGCAGCTTGCCGTCGGACGAGAAGGCAACGGCACTGACGAAGTCACGGTGGGCCGGATAGGTGCGGACAGCTTCGCCCGACACCGCATCCCAGAGCTTCACGAGCCGGTCGGCACCGCCGGAGGCCAGATAGCCGATGGGCGTGTAGGCTGCAGCCTGGACGGCGCTTTCATGCGCCTCGATGGCCTTCACGGGGGCAGCGGGATTGCGTGTATCCCAAATGGACACCGTCCAGTCGTGGCTGGAGGCGATGAACCGGGTCGGCTCGCCCATGAACGCCACCGACCAGATGCTCGCCTGATTGCGCCGGAACTGCTCCACCCGCTCACCGCGTGTCAGATCCCAGAGTTGGATGCTGCCGTCCTCATGGCCGGTGAGCGCCTGCGTTCCGAGCAGCGCGAGTGCCGTGACCTTGCTGCTCCCCAGATGCATCGCGCGCTGCTGAGCGCCGCTGAGCGCATCCCAGACCTTCAAGGTGCCGTCCGCACCCGCCGTCACGAGCGCTCGGCCATCCTCCGTGAATGACACGGCGACTGTCCCGCCGACATGTCCCTCGATTTGCCGGGCGAGCTCGACTTGCTGCGGCCGCGGCGGTGCGACCTGCCGCGTGGCTGCGGTTTGCGTCACTGGCTCGCGCGCGGCAAATCCGGGTAACTCGTCCTGAAGACCGACTGCAACGGCCGCCACACCGGCGCCCACCATCAGCTTGAGCGTCAGCGGCCACCAGCTCCGCTCGTTCCCGGCGCGTACGCGGCGCGGGCGCGGCAACTTCTTCCGCTGCGTGCGCGGTGACGCCGGAAGCACCTCGGCCGCTGGCGGAGCGGCCCGCGGTAGGATGAGCGTCTCGGCGGCGGCTTTGCTGCTGGCCGCGGGCTGCGGCGCCGACTGCCGCTCCGGCGTCGGAGCATCCGAGGGCGGTGCCGACTGCCCCTTCAGCCGATCGATGTACTCGAGCAGCCCGCCACGCGCACCCGGAGCATCCGGCGGCGGCGGGTTGGCGTCGTTCAACGGTGTGGTGTGTTCCTTCGGCTTCCGCGTCGCCTCTTTCGCCTCGGCAGCTTTGCCGATAGTGCGTTGCAGCCAGCCGGGCTTACGCGGCTCGGGCGCCAGCAGCTGACCGCGCCATTCCGCGATCGACTGCGGACGCTTCTCGATATCGAGCGCCAGGGCGCGGTCGATCGCGGTGAGGAAGCCGG
>JAEZHL010000222.1 GCA_023416575.1 Pseudomonadota bacterium | reverse complement strand
GTCTCTCGGACTTTCAGTCACCCTTACCCTTCTGATTGCTGCACTGTTCGGTAAACTCTTGAGAGTGCCCCTTCCCGAGGGTTTCTTTCCCACCCTGTGGTGAATTGAATGGATTCTTTTCTGCAAGCGGTTGTGCTGGTCAGCGATCCCGCGACCCTGATATCGCTCGTCCTTGCCTGTCTGTTCGGATTCATCTTAGGGGCATTGCCGGGCCTTACAGCAACGATGGCTGTGGCGCTGCTGGTTCCGATCACATTTTTCTTAAGCCCGGTTGCGGCGATTGCTTCGATCGTTGCGGCAGCAGCTACGGCAATTTTCGCCGGGGATATTCCCGGAGCGCTGTTGCGCATGCCTGGCACCCCCGCATCCGCCGCTTACGTCGACGATGCATTTGCACTCACCCGTCAGGGCAAAGTTGGGCTGGTTCTCGGGCTTAACGCCCTCTGCTCCGCCATTGGCGGTATCATCGGCACGATCGTGCTGGTGTTGTTTGCACCGGTGCTGGCCAACTTTGCCCTCAAGTTCAGCACGTTCGAATTCTTTTGGCTGGCTTGCCTGGGCTTGACCTGTTCCGTGTTCGTCAGCACCGAAGATTCCCTGAAGGGCGCGATTTCCCTGCTGCTCGGCGTTCTCATCGCCACCGTCGGGATGGATTATACGACGGGTTTCCCGCGTTTCACTTTCGGAAACGCCAATCTCTACGACGGGATCAGTTTTATCCCGGCCCTCATTGGTATGTTCGCCCTCGGTGAGATCATCAGGACGGTGCTCGGGAGTAACACCCAGGGGGTTGATCAAGCGGCGCGGAAACGGATTGGATTCCTTGCGGTCTTGCGAGCTTGTCGCGACCAATGGCGGCACGTGTTCAGAGGCAGCACGCTTGGTACCGCCATTGGAATTCTTCCCGGCGCGGGGGCCGATATCGCTTCGTGGATCTCTTTCGGCGTCGCCCGGCGCTTTTCTCGGGACCCGAAAACGTGGGGCAAGGGTAATCTCGAAGGCATAGTTGCGGGAAGCTCTGCGAACAATGCAGCACTCAGCGGCGCCTTCGTTCCTGCGCTGGTCTTTGCGATACCGGGTGATACCATCACGGCGATTGCAATAGGCGTTCTGTATCTCAAGGGGATGAATCCGGGGCCAACCATTTTCATCCAGAATGCCGATCTGCTCTATGCCGTTTTCATCTGCTTCTTTTTGGCCAACCTGATGCTGCTGCCGATCAGCTTGATCGCAATCCGGTTCTCTGGGCTCATCCTGAGCATACGGCGTGAGTTCCTGATGCCGCCGCTCCTGGTGTTGGCTGTGGTCGGTTCGTTCGCAATCGATAATACGGTATTCGGCATCTTGGTTATGCTGGTGCTCGGTGTCCTCGCCTACATCCTGGAGGAGAACAAGTTCCCGCTCGCACCGATGGTATTGGGCATCGTGCTCGGGAAACTGGTTGAGCAGCATCTGATGCAGTCGCTGATCAGCACGCAGGGGAGCGTCATTGGCCTTTTCGAACGACCGATGGCAGGCGTTCTCGGGGCAATCACGCTATCTGTGTGGCTCTTCCCGCTCGCACGCTGGATTTGGCGGAAGGTTAGTGCCTAGAGCATCCTCGAGATCGCAACCGACGTCGCCGGTCTGTTCCGCAGGGAGCCCGATCGATTCCGCCAACGGCTTCAGAAGCTGCTGAAGCCGTTGGCCCGAACCGCCCTATCGTGTCAGCAGCGCGTCGATGGACCAGCGGCCGGCACCGACGATCAGGAGAAAGAGGCAGGCCAAAAGCATCGTCAGATCGACACGGGCCTCATGCATGGCGCTCCAGAAACCCAGCCGACCGACCTCATGCGATAAATGGAAGATCCAGACATCGTGCCCCACGAGGATCGGCAGCTTCGTCGAGATGAGCGCAACGATCATGATGACGATCAGCGGCACGGCGGCCAGGCGCGTGAACAATCCAATGATGATCAGCGCGCCGCACACGATTTCGACCACTCCAACGAGCGGCGCGGCAAAGCCTGGGACTGGGACGCCGATCCTGGCGAAGCGTCCAACGCCGAGAAAGTCGGGAAACATCAGCTTCTGCATGCCTTCAGGCAGAAATACGATCAGCCCAACCAGCAGGCGCACCAGGATCGTCCAACCCGAAGCACTCGTGCGCAGCACATCGGTCCAGGACATCGTTGCGCCTCCGGACTCAGCCTCTCGTTGTACGCGCACCGAAGCCGGCGTCCACGCTGCGGTTCGTCCACACCCGGCTCACAGGATCACCATGCGGGCGCGATTGTCGCCCGGCGCGCACAAGGCCAACTAGCGAGATCGCCCGCTGGTTGCAGTGGCGACTAGCGGCTTGTTGGCAGCGGGCAATTCCGGGGCACCTGCTTCCGAGACCACAGCAAACCGCAATACCGTGTCGACCGCATTACGGCGCAGACGGTCCTGCATCTCGTCTGAGCCAAAGTCGCGACCAAAGATTCTGGAAAACGTCGCGCGGTTGGACACGTTGAAGAAGCACAAGGAGCTGATGAGCCAGTGCAGCTCGACGGGGTCGATGCCCGGCCTGAAGTCACCGCCGGCCACACCGCTTTCGTAAATCCGGGTGACGTGATCGATCGCGCTCGCATTGAGACCGCGGACCACATCCGACTGGTTGAGGTACTCGGCGCCGTGGATGTTCTCGATCATCACGAGGCGAATGAATTCCTCATGTTGGCGATGATGGTCGAAGGTGAACTCGACGAGCTGCCGGAGTGCCTCGATTGGAGAGAGCCCCTCGACATCGAGCTTCGCCTCACCCTCCCGAACCAACCTGTAGGCGTCCTCGAGAACCCGGAGGTAGAGGCCTTCCTTGTCGCCGAAGTAGTAGTAAATCATGCGCTTGCTCGAGCGCGTGTGGGCCGCGATCTCGTCGACGCGTGCGCCGGAGAGGCCATTGCGCGCGAACTCTCGCGAGGCAACTTCGAGGATATCGCGACGGGTGCCACCGGGGTCCTGGTGGCGCATGGGCTCCGTGTTCGATTTCCTCCGGGCTCTGCCCAGTTCCGCCATGCGAGTAGCGCCAATCAGACCCAATCCCATTGACGTAACTAACTGTTTAGTACACCGTGGTCAAGGAAGGCCAAGGCTCATGCGGCGCGCCTCCGACGACCGATTGCGTCCAGAGCCTGTCCACAACCCGGCGTATGCCTATGCCGAAGGTCCGAAGGTCGTGAGAGTTAAGAAGCCTTGAAACAGGGAGGAATGCTATGACTCTGGAGACAACACGTCGCCGGTTCCTTGCTGGGACGGCCGGCCTCGCCGCCGCAGCGGTAGCCCTTCCGGCACGCGCACAATCGAAGCCCAAGCTGCGCTTTTCAGCCGTTTTCTCCGAGCAGGATATCCGTGCCGAGATGATGAAGAAGTTCGCGGATGCGATCGCGAGCGACTTCACTTTCGAGGGCTACTACGGCGGGAACCTGTTCAAGCAGGGAACCGAGCTCGTTGCCCTCCAGCGCGGCAACCTGGAGATGGGCAATATCGCGCCGCAGGACTTCTCGAAGCAGATCCCGGCCTGGTCGATCCTGACCGCCGCTTATCTTTTCCGTGATGCCGCCCACGTCAAAAAGTTCTTCGAGAGCGACGCCGGCGCCGAGATGAAGAAGATGACCGAGGATCAACTCGGTGTGCGTGTCCTCGGCCCGACCTACTTCGGCTCCCGCCATGTCGGATTGAAGCCAGACAAGAAGATCAACGTACCGGCTGATCTGGCCGGAGTTAAGTTGCGCATGCCTCCCGGAGAGGCGTGGCAGTTCCTGGGTCAGGCGATCGGCGCCAATCCCACCCCGATGGCTTATGCGGAGGTCTACACCGGTTTGCAGACCGGAGCGATCGATGGGCAGGACAATCCGCTGCCGAACATCGAGAACATGAAGTTCTACGAGGTCATGTCGCAGATCGTGCTGACATCGCACCTTGTCGGCTTTGATCTGCTGACGGTCTCCAACAAGGTCTGGAACGGTATGTCCGCGGACCAGAAGCAACGCTTCCAGGCAGCAGCCGATGCCGCCATCGACTTCTCGACTGAGAAGCATCAGGCGCGCGAGGCTCAATTGATCGACCTCTTCAAAAGCAAGGGCCTGCAGATTTACGAGCCCAACAAGGATGCGTTCCGCAAGTTCGCGCAGGAGAAATACCTGGCTTCGGACCTTGCCGCCCAATGGCCGAAGGGCATGGTCGAGAAAATCAACGCGCTCTAGAAAACGGCATGCATCCCCCGGCTGGCTCCGACAAGCCGGGGGATCTGTTTTGATATCTCTCGTTGGAGCCGCACGTGAATCCAACACTGTTGCGCATTGGCCAGTGGCTCTACCGCCGCGCCGAGAACGTACTGGCCCTGATGCTGGCGACGATGTTCGCCGCATTCATCCTTCAGATCGTATTCCGGTACGTGCTCAATCTGCCGATAGGCTGGACCAACGAGATTAGCTCGATCCTATGGATCTGGCTCGTCCTGTGGGGCGCGGCGTTTGTCTTGCGAGAAGATGAGGAGATTCGCTTTGACCTGATCTACGGGTCCGCGGGGCCGACACTCCGTCGGGTGCTGATGCTCATTTCGGCCGCGGCGCTCGTTGGCCTATATGGGGTCTCGCTTCCCGCCACCTTCGACTACGTGACATTCATGAAAGTCGAGCACTCGGCTTATCTGAAGATACGATTCGACTGGCTCTTCTCGATTTACGTTGTTTTCGTCATTGCGATACTTTGCCGATATATCTGGCTTTCCTGGCGGGCCCTCGTCGGTTCCGCACCTCAGGAGTTCGATCCGTCCAAAGCAGGATCGGGCTTATGAGCATCGCCAGCCCCTTCTCGATTTCGATCGTCGCGATCACCGCGCTCGCGTTCCTGGGGCTGCCGATTGGCCATGCTATGATCGCGGGGTCCGTCTTTTACCTGCTTCTGGCGGGCCTAGACATGGGGACCGCCGCTGAGCAGATCCTGAACGGGATGTATTCCAACTACATCATCCTGGCGGTGCCCCTTTTCATTCTCGCGGCAGAGCTGATGAACATCGGCTCAATGACCGAGCGGCTGCTCGTCTTCTGCAATGCGATCGTTGGGCGGTTCCGGGGAGGGTTGGCACAGGTCAATATTCTTCAGAGCATTATCTTCGCCGGCATGTCCGGCTCCGCCATCGCAGATGCCGCCGGCACCGGCAAGGTGATGCAGAGCATGATGACTGCCGGCAATAAGTATCGGGCGAGCTATGCTGCCGCTTTGACCGCAGCTACGGCCGTCATCGGCCCTATCATTCCGCCATCCATTCCGATGGTGCTCTATGCGCTCGTTTCCGACGCATCGATTGGCTACTTGTTTCTGGGCGGCGTAATCCCGGGGCTGCTGATGGCCTTGACGCAGATGATCATCGTTGCCGTAGGAGCCCGCCGGGAGAAATTCCCGATCGAAACACCGACACCGGCGCGGGAGCTGCCGCGCATCATCTGGCAGGCGTTCCCCGCCCTCATGATGCCTGTCGTGCTGCTGGGAGGCATTTACTCTGGCGCGACCACCCCGACCGAGGCCGCTGCAGTTGCCGCCGCCTACGCACTGATTGTTTCGGTCGTTATTTATCGCAGCGTCAGCTTCGCTGATTTCTACAAGTCTGTGCTCGCCGGCGCGCGCACGTCTGCCTCGATCGGGATGCTGATCGCCGGCGCGCTCGTGTTCAACTACGTCGTGACCGTCGAGAACATCCCCCATTCGCTGAGCGTATTGCTGACCGAGTGGGAACTATCGCCCATTGGCTTCCTGATCCTGGTCAATGTCATCCTCCTCCTGCTCGGCTGCGTGCTGGAGGGAACCACGATCATCC
>JAEZHL010000219.1 GCA_023416575.1 Pseudomonadota bacterium | reverse complement strand
GGGCGACGTCAAGTATCACCTCGGCGCCTCGTCCGACCGCTCCTTCGACGGCGTCTCCGTGCACCTGTCGCTGACCGCCAATCCCTCGCATCTCGAGATCGTCGATCCCGTCGTGCTGGGCAAGGTCAGGGCCAAGCAGGATCAGCGCGGCTGCCCGCCGGACGATCGCACCCCGGTTCTACCGTTGCTCATCCACGGCGACGCGGCTTTCGCCGGCCAGGGTGTGGTTGCCGAGTGCTTCGGACTGTCCGGCCTCAAGGGCCACCGTACCGGCGGGTCGATACACTTCGTCATCAACAACCAGATCGGGTTCACCACCAACCCGCGCTACTCGCGCTCCTCGCCCTACTGCACGGACGTGGCGAAGATGGTCGAGGCGCCCATTTTCCACGTCAACGGCGACTATCCCGAGGCCGTCGTGCACGTGGCCAAGATCGCAACCGAGTTCCGGCAGCGCTTCCAGAAGCCGGTAGTGATCGACATGATCTGCTACCGTCGCCACGGCCACAACGAGAGCGACGAGCCGGCGTTCACGCAACCGCTGATGTACAGGACCATCCGGTCGCGGCCGACCACGCTCTCACTGTACTCGAAGCAGTTGACCGGGGATGGAGTCGTCTCCACCGACGAAGTCGAGGAGATGCAGTCCCGGTTCCGCCAGAAGCTCGACGAGGAGTTCAAGGCCGCCGATACGTTCCGCCCGAACAAGGCCGACTGGCTCGATGGCCGTTGGGCAGGGCTCGGGCATGCCGAGGATGAAGACCGACGCGCCAACACCGGCGTCGACATCGGGGAGCTGAAGGAGTTGGGGCGCCGCCTCACCACCATCCCCGCCGATTTCAACGTTCATAAGACGGTCCGCCGCCTGCTCGATCGCCGCCGCGAGATGATCGAGACCGGTGAGGGCATCGACTGGGCCATGGCCGAGCATCTAGCGTTCGGCACCCTCGTCCAGGAACACTTCCCCGTGCGCCTGTCGGGGCAGGACGTCGAGCGTGGCACCTTCTCGCAACGGCATGCCGTGCTCATCGACCAGGAGACGGAACGCCGGTACACGCCGCTCAAGCACGTTTCTCCCGACCAGGCAAAGTTCGAGGTCATCAACTCGATGCTGTCGGAGGAGGCTGTGCTCGGCTTCGAGTATGGCTACAGCCTCGCCGAGCCGATGGCCCTCGTCGCATGGGAGGCGCAGTTCGGCGACTTCGTGAATGGCGCGCAGGTCGTGATCGATCAGTTCATCTCATCTGGCGAGCGCAAGTGGCTCCGGATGTCCGGCTTGGTCATGCTGCTGCCGCACGGCTACGAAGGTCAGGGTCCGGAGCACTCCTCGGCCCGCCTCGAGCGCTTCCTGCAAAACTCCGCCGAGGACAACTGGCAGATCGCGAACTGCACCACGCCAGCCAACTACTTCCACATCCTGCGCCGGCAGCTCCACCGCAAGGTCCGCAAGCCGCTGGTGCTGATGACGCCGAAATCCCTGCTGCGCCACAAGCGCGTCGTTTCGCATCTCGACGAGCTCGGGCCGGGCACGAGCTTCCATCGCATCCTGTTGGATGGAGCCGACCGCAAGCAGGAGCGCTACGACGGCTCGACCGTCACACTCAAGGAAGACAGCAAGATCCGCCGCGTCGTGCTCTGCACCGGCAAAGTCTATTACGATCTATACGAAACGCGCCACGAGCGCGGCATCGACGATGTCTACCTGATGCGGGTCGAGCAGCTCTATCCCTTCCCTGCTCGCGCGCTCATGGCCGAGCTGGGGCGTTTCCCCAAGGCGGAATACGTCTGGTGCCAGGAAGAGCCACGTAATATGGGCGCCTGGAGCTATATCGAACCCAATCTGGAGTGGGTGCTCCAGCACATCCGGGCCAAGCATCAGCGGCCGCGCTACGTTGGCCGAGCCGCAGCCGCGGCAACGGCGACGGGCCAGCTTTCCCGGCATGTGCAAGAGCAGAAGACGCTGGTCGAGGAGGCGCTCAAGGTTTGATTGCTATTGTCGAACCTTGGTCGGCTTCCTTGCTTTGACAGACAGAATGACGAGGGCCTGAGACACAACATGGCTATCGAGATCCGAGTGCCGTCGCTGGGCGAGAGCGTCACAGAGGCGACGGTGGGACAGTGGTTCAAAAAGCCGGGCGATGCCGTCCAGGCCGACGAAGCGGTCTGCGAGCTGGAGACCGACAAGGTCACCGTCGAGGTGCCAGCGCCAGCTGCCGGCGTTCTTGGCGACATCCAGGTCCAGCAGGGCGAGACCGTTGCAGTCGGCGCCCTGCTCGGCACCATCAAGGAAGGCGCCGGGGCCGAACAGAAGCCTGCTGCCGCGCCCGCCAAGGCCAAGGCTGCCGCAGCAGCGCCAGCGAAACCGGCCGCTGCCAAGGCCGAAGCTGAGGTGAAGCAGCCAGGGCCCGCCGCCAAACCGGCGATGCCGCCCGCCCCATCCGCCCGCAAGATCATGGAAGAAAAGGGCATTGCCCCCGATCAGATCAGCGGTTCCGGCCGGCGCGGTCAAATCCTGAAGCAGGACGTGCTCGGCGCACCGGCGGCAGCACCGCAGGCAGCGACGGCGGAGGCCATTGCCTTCCCGGTGTCGCGTCCCGCGGCTGTTCCGAGCCCGCAGATGCGCGCGCCGTCGGCTCCGAGCGATTCCGCCCGCGAGGAGCGGGTGAAGATGACGCGGCTGCGCCAGACCATCGCCCGCCGCCTCAAGGAAGCGCAGAACACCGCCGCCATGCTGACGACGTTCAACGACGTCGACATGAGCGCCGTGATGAAGCTGCGCGCGCAGTACAAGGATCTTTTCGAGAAGCGCCACGGCGTGCGGCTCGGCTTCATGGGCTTCTTCGTGAAGGCCTGCATCCAGGCGCTGCACGAGATTCCGGCCGTCAATGCAGAGATCGACGGCACCGACATCATCTACAAGAACTACTACCACATCGGCGTTGCGGTGAGCACGGACAAGGGCCTTGTCGTGCCCGTGGTCCGCGAGGCCGACCGCCTGTCGGTGGCCGAGATCGAGGCGCAGGTCGCCGACTTCGGCCGCCGCGCGCGTGACGGACGCCTCTCCATCGAGGAGATGCAGGGCGGCACATTCTCGATCACCAACGGCGGGGTGTTCGGCTCGCTGCTGTCGACGCCGATCCTCAACGCACCGCAATCGGGCATCCTTGGCATGCACCGGATCGAGGAGCGCCCCGTGGTGCGCGACGGTGCCATCGTCATTCGTCCGATGATGTATCTGGCGCTCAGCTACGACCATCGCATCGTCGACGGCAAGGAAGCCGTCACCTTCCTGGTCCGCGTCAAGGAACTGCTCGAAGACCCGCAACGGCTCGTGCTGGAGCTCTAAGGCTCCGCGCGACCGCCTCCCGCCGGAACAACGCCGAAGGTTCACATCGGTATGTCTTACGATCTCATCGTCATCGGCACCGGCCCGGGCGGCTACGTGTGCGCCATCCGGGCAGCCCAGCTGGGCATGGAAGTGGCCGTCGTGGAGAAGCGGGCGACCTTTGGCGGGACCTGCCTCAACATCGGCTGCATGCCGTCGAAGGCGTTGCTGCACGCCTCTGAAGCATTCGATGAAGCCAACCACGCCTTCGCGGGCATGGGCATCAAGGTCAAGCCGGAGCTCGATCTCGCCCGCATGCACGCCTTCAAGGACGAAGGTGTCAAAGGCAACGTCGACGGCGTCGCCTTTCTTCTGAAGAAGAACAAGATCCAGTCTTTCCACGGCACAGGACGCATCCTGGCGCCGGGCAAGGTCGAGGTGACCGCCGAGGACGGCTCCAAGCAGGAGCTCGAGACGAAAGGCATCGTGATCGCAACGGGCTCGGACGTCACGCGCCTGCCCGGCATCGAGATCGACGAGAAGACCATCGTTTCCTCCACGGGTGCGCTGGCGCTGCCGGAGGTACCGAAGCGGCTCCTCGTCATCGGCGCCGGCGTCATCGGACTGGAGCTCGGCTCCGTCTGGCGGCGGCTCGGGAGTGAGGTGCTGGTGGTCGAGTATCTCGATCGCATCGTGCCGGGCATCGATGCCGAGGTCGCCCGCAACTTCCAGCGCATCCTCACCAAGCAAGGCTTCAAGTTCAAGCTGTCGAGCAAGGTGACCGCCGTCGAGAAGTCGGGCGGCGCGCTTCAGGTCACCGTCGAGCCGGCAGCGGGTGGCAAGGCGGAAACCATCACCGCTGACGTCGTTCTCGTCAGCGTCGGCCGCGTGCCGTACACGGATGGCCTCGGGCTGGAGGAGGTCGGCGTCGAGCTCGACCAGAGGCGGCGCGTCGTCGTCGACAGCCAGTATCAAACCAATGTGCCCGGCATCTACGCAATCGGCGACGTGATCGCCGGTCCCATGCTGGCGCACAAGGCCGAGGAAGAGGGCGTGGCGCTGGCGGAGATCCTGGCGGGCCAAGCCGGTCATGTGGACTACGGCGTCATTCCGAACGTCATCTACACGTTCCCCGAGGTTGCCTCCGTCGGCCGTTCCGAGGAGGAGCTGAAGGAGGCCGCCGTCTCCTATAAGGCCGGCAAGTTCCCCTACACGGCCAATGGTCGCGCCAAGGTCAACAAGACCACCGAGGGTTTCGTGAAAATCCTGGCGGACGCCACGACGGACCGCATCCTCGGCGTCCACATCATCGGCCCCAATGCCGGCGAGCTGATCGCCGAGGCCGCGGTTGCCATGGAGTTCGGCGCCTCGGCCGAGGACATCGCCCGCACCTGCCACGCGCACCCGACCCTTTCCGAAGCGGTCAAGGAAGCGGCGCTCGCGGTCGATAAGCGCGCAATTCACATGTGAGGCGAGGCATTTGCCCTCGCCTCCGCTACGCCGCGGCCCTAAGCCCGCGGATGGGCGGCATCGTAGACCGCGAGCAGCCGCTCGCGGTCGACCTCGGTATAGATCTGCGTGGTCGAGAGCGAAGCGTGACCCAGCAGCTCCTGGATCTGCCGCAGGTCGGCGCCTGCCGACAGCAGATGCGTTGCAAACGAATGTCGGAGCGCATGCGGTGTCGCCGTCTCCGGCAGCCCCAGTGCGCCGCGCGCCCGCGCGATGGCGAGTTGGATGAGCCGCGCCGACAGTGGCCCGCCCTTTGCCCCCCGGAACACTGCGTCATCGGGATCGAGCGGATAGGGGCAGAGCCGCATGTATCGTTCGATGGCAGCGATGGTGATCGGCAGAACCGGCACGATACGCTCCTTGCTGCCCTTGCCGATGATGCGCAGGACGTCGCGATCCACAGTCGGCGCATCGCGGGTCTTCAGGCTCAACGCTTCGGAAATGCGCAGGCCGGAGCCATAGAGCAACAACAGCACAGCCGTGTCGCGGGCCGCGATCCAGTCGATTTCCGCCTCCATCCCAGCCTCGGTGAGCGCGGCGGCTTTCGGCACCGTCAAGGGCTTCGGAACACCGTGCGGAACCTTTGGCCGGACGACGGACAGAACGGCGCGATTGCTGGCGATCTGGTTGCTTTCGAGCCAGCGGAAGAATGACCGTAGCGCCGAGAGTGCGCGCGCCAGCGAACGGCCGGAGGTTTGCTGCCGCCGGCGGCTCGCCAGGAACCCCCGGAACGTGCGCGGCTCGAGTTGCGCGAGGTCCGCGAGCCCAGGCGAATGCCCGAGTTGCGCCTGCCAGTAGATGAGGAATTGCCGGAGGTCGCGCTCGTAGGCTTCGCGGGTGAGATCGGCATAGCCGCGTTCGCTATCGAGGTGGTCGAGCCAGCGCGCCACCACGTCGCGCAACGGCTCGGAGAGCTGTAATTCGCCCTGTTCCTCGACCACCCTTCGCATTCGGCTCGCGGCTCCGTCGGATCCCACCTGACAGACCAGACTTCAGCGGCAGCCGTTAGTTTATGGTTAACGGAGAGTTGACGGCGCGCGCCCCTCGGTTTTGCACGGATTCTCACCGCTGTGCACTGAGGAAGGCGCGGCGGCCATGACTTCGCTCTGCGGATGCGCTACTTGAGTGGATCGCGCGAGCGGCGAGCGTGAAATCATGTCCCTTTATGAGTCACTCGAAGTGTTTGTCGGCGCAGGCGTTGTCGCCCTGCTGCCGGCTGCCGGCTGCCCGGCACCCCGGGGTGCCGCCCTGTCCGGCGGTGAGTTCTCCGCATTCCTGCGCGCGCGCGGCGAAGCTGGGCCGATCGGCGAGGTCCTCGATCGCCTCGCGCATCAGATCTGGCTGAGCCAGGACAGCCGCGGCATCCAGATGCACGTCGCCGAGGAGCACGCCCGCAAGCTGGTGCCCGTCAGCGACGCCTGCCGGCCCGGCGCCGAGGCGGTGATAGCCGCGCTCGAGGGCCGGCATCCTGGTGGACTCCCTGCGGCGGCGAGCGAGATGGCGGCCGAGATGATGGCGCGCGCCAAGGGTCTCGGCCTGCCGGAGCTCGCGGCGCTTTCCGAAGATGTCTGCACCTTCCTCCTGGAGCAGGTCTTCTTCCAGATCATGGCCGATCACAGACTGCTGCGGGACATCGCGCCGTCGGCAAACGCGTTCTTCGCCGAGCGGTCACCGGCAGCGCCTCTGCTGGAAGCGCCTCCCGAGCGCCCCAGCACCGAACTGACCGTCGCGCCAAAGCCGAATGCCGAGCTTGCGGCCCTGAAAGAGCAATACGGGCTCTCGGAAAAGGCGTTGCAGCGGTTCTCAGCCATTGCCGAGAGGCAAAGCACCCTGCCCGCTCGCGAGGCTTGGCAAATTTCAGAGCTTGCGCGCTGGTTGCAGGAAACCCGCCAGCAGCTCCTGCGCCCGACCAACGAGCCGGCCGCCGTCCGCCAGCTGAAGGCGAAAGCGGCTGAGGCACTGCTCAACGGCGACTTCGAAGCCGCCATGGAGCTGCTGAAGGAAGTGCGTCGAAGTTTCCGCAACGCCCGCCAGCGCACGGAGGAGCGGCTGCAGGAGGAGCTGGAGCAGCTCCGCGTCGAAATGCACCAGGAAGCGATGGCGACCGCGGATCTCGCCGAGCTCGCAATGGCGCGTATGGACTTCCAGGTTGCCGCCGACCTTTTCGAGGAAGCAGCCGAGAGTATCGGCCGCACCGACCGCGCAGCCAATCTTCGCTTTACGCTACGCCGGGCGGACGCCCTTTATTACGCAGGCGACGAGACCAGCAACGTGCCCCTGCTGCGGCAGGCTGTCAGCGCATACGCCAGCGCCGCCGAGCAGGCCGGATCGAGCGGGGAAGCCAAGGGCCTCGCCGCCGCATCACAAGGGCTCGGCAACGTGCTGCTCGCAATCGCCGAGCACGAGCCGTCGCGTTCGCTCTACGAGCAGGCCAGCGTGGCATTCCGGACCGCGCTCGAGGTGCTGACCCGCGAGACCGATCCCCGCATCTGGGGCTTGGCACGCATCGGCCTCGGCAATGCGCTCGCGTCGATGTCGGAGATCGAGGCGGCCTCGGCTCTCACACTCGAGCAGGCGGCCGTCGCCTATCGGGGCGCGCTCGAGGTGTTCTCGCGCGAAGCCGAGCCCATGCGATGGGCCGTGACCCGGCTCAACATGTCGACGGTCTTGATCCGGCTTGGCGAGCTGAAGGACCGGAAGGAGAATTGGCTTGCCGCTGCGGCTGCAATCGTTCCGGCACTCGAGGTCTTCGAGGCGCACGGAGCCGTCGCTCAGGCCGAAGCCGCACGGCGCGCGCTGAAGATGCTGCACAGCCGCTGGGATCAGCTCGAGCCGCCCAAGGCAGCGGAATAGGTTCCCGGCACGCGCGTAGCAGCAACAGGACGGCCATCCCGGTAACGAGCACCGGGATGACTCCGATGTGCGGCTAGCTCCTAGAGAATCGACTGCCCCGTCTTCTTCCAGTCCGCAACGAACTGCTGGAGACCTTGCTCCGTCAGCGGGTGCTTGACGAGCGCCTTCAGAGTTGCCGGCGGTACGGTGGCGACGTCGGCGCCGATCAGGGCGGCTTGCCGGACGTGGTTCACGGTGCGGATCGACGCAGCCAGAATGTCCGTCGTCAGCTCAGTGTAGTTGTCGTAGATGGCCCGGATCTCGCGGATCAGCTCCATTCCATCGAGGCCGATGTCGTCCAGCCGGCCGATGAACGGCGACACGAATGTCGCGCCGGCCTTCGCCGCGAGCAGCGCCTGATTGGCTGAAAAGCACAGGGTGACATTGACCATGTAGCCCTCCGACGTCAGCATGCGGCAGGCCTTGAGGCCATCCCAGGTCAGGGGAACCTTGACGCAGACGTTCTTGGCGATGGCGGCGAGAACGCGTCCCTCGGCCACCATGCCTTCGAAGTCGGTTGCCGCCACTTCAGCGCTGACGGGTCCGGACACCACCTCGCAGATTTCGCGCACGACCGTCTTGAAGTCCCGCCCTTCCTTGGCCACGAGCGACGGATTGGTGGTAACGCCGTCGAGCAGCCCGGTTGCGGCAAGCTCCTGGATGACAGCCACGTCCGCGGTGTCGACGAAGAATTTCATTGTTCCACTCCTGTTGCCCTCGACTCGCCGCACGGGTCGCTCATCGACCGTCCCGCACGCAATCCCCAGTCCCGTGATCCCGAACCAGGAAGCGCAGCGGCCGCCCGATCCAGTATGGAAGTCTTCGAAGGACACTATATATCGCGCCTTCGGCACTTTTGACGCGTGGTTCCGGGTCTCCGCGCCGCTGAGACGCGGCCCGTCGTTCGCGATGACGCCAACTTTGGGTATAGGTTCAAGCCCATCTGCTATGGGTTGGTTCTAATCCGCGGCGAGGCCCCTTGACCAGTCTGCTGGAGCTTGACGATGAGACTTGCGGCGCATTGCGCCGCCTGCCCGTCGTTATTCCGGTCGCATTGGACCAGACCTACGATTATCTCGCGCCACAGGACCTGGACGTGGAACCGGGCTCATTCGTCCTGGTGCCGTTCGGACCACAGCAACGCATCGGTATCGTCTGGGATCGCACGATCGGTCCCGAGCGCGAGGTTGCGGCGAACAAGCTGAAACCCCTGGTGGGTCTGCTCGACGTCCCCGCGCTGCCCGTGATCTCACTGCGCTTCGCCGAATGGCTCGCGCGCTACACGCTGACGCCGCTCGGCATGGTCGCGCGCATGATGATGGGTGCCCAGGCGGTCTTCGAGCCGACGAAGCCCCGTTTCGGCGTGCGCATCGTCGAGGGTGCGCCCGAGCCGCCGCGCATGACGCCAGCCCGCAAACGCGCGCTCGATATCGCAAGCGACGGGCAGGCCCGCGCCAAATCCGCGCTGGCCGCGGAGGCTAGCTGCAGTCCGGGCGTCATCGACGGGCTGGTGGAAGCCGGCGTTCTCGTCGAAGTTGCTATCCCGGAGAAGCGCTACCCGATACCGCGGCCAGCCCACAGCATCGTCGAGTTCCGTCCCGACCAGGAGCGTGCCGTGCATGCGCTGCGCTCGGCTGTCGATGCGGACAATTTCTCGGTGACGCTCATCGACGGCGTGACGGGATCAGGCAAGACCGAGGTCTACTACGAGGCTGTCGCCCGGGCTTTGGAGCGCAACCGGCAGGTGCTCATCATGCTGCCGGAGATCGCGCTCACCAGCCAGTTCCTGAGCCGGTTCGAGCGGCGCTTCGGCTGCCCGCCGGTGGAGTGGCATTCCGCGCTCGCCTCCAACGAGCGCGGGCGGGTGTGGCGCGCCGCGGCAACGGGTGAGGCGCGCGGCGTTGCCGGCGCGCGATCGGCGCTTTTCCTTCCTTATCGCGAGCTCGGCCTCATTATCGTCTATGAGGAGCACGACCAGGGGTACAAGCAGGATGACCGCGTGCACTACCAGGGCCGCGACATGGCCGTCGTGCGCGGAAGCCTCGGCAAGTGCCCCGTCGTGCTCGCGTCCGCGACACCTTCCATCGAAACGCACGTCAACGCGCGCACCGGACGCTATCGCCACCTCGTGCTGCCCG
>JAEZHL010000147.1 GCA_023416575.1 Pseudomonadota bacterium | reverse complement strand
ATGTTGGAAAGGAGCGCGCGGCCGTCAGGTGCGGCGAGTGTGAGTTCGGACAGGACGATTGAGTGCGGCATGACTATGGATCTCCCCGATGGCACGACGGACTGGCGTTGTGGTCGGATTGAAATCCATTGCTGCACGAATCCTGCTTGGACTGACGATGCTGCCCTATGTAGCCCTGCGGCACCTCGGCATCAAGGCGCCTCCGGACAATCAAATCAGAGCGCCCTGCCTCGATCGGTCCCGATCGAAAGGACGTCGAGACTACCCCAGATCCAGCTCGACCCACACAGGTACATGGTCGGACGGCTTCTCCCAGCCGCGGGTGTGCCGGTCGATGCCGGAGGTGAGCAGCCGATCGGCGGCCTGAGGCGACAGCAGGAGATGGTCGATCCTGATCCCGTCGTTCTTCTGCCAGGAGCCGGCTTGGTAGTCCCAGAACGAGAAGACGTTGGGCCCGCAATGACAGGAGCGGATGGCATCCGTGAATCCGCCGTACGTCAGTTGGCGATAGCGCGTCCGCGACTCTGGCTGGTAGAGCGCGTCATTGACCCAGGCTTCAGGATTTTTGGCGTCGAGCGGTTCCGGAATGACGTTGTAGTCGCCGGCGAGCATGACCGGGTGCTCCTCGGCCAGCAACTGGCGTGCCCGCGTTGCCAGCCGGTCCATCCAGGCGAGCTTGTAGGGGAATTTATCGGTGTCGATGGGATTGCCGTTCGGCAGGTAGATCGACGCTACCGTCAGCGCGCCTGAGGGCACCGACAGCGTCGCCTCCAGATACCGCGCCTGGGGATCGTCCGGATCACCGGGCAGACGGGATCTGACATCATCGAACCGGGACTTGGCGAGAATGGCGACGCCATTGAAGCCCTTCTGGCCGTGGACCGCGACGTTATAGCCCGCACTCTCGAAGGCTCCTGCCGGGAATGCCTCGTCGACGCACTTGATCTCCTGCAGGCACACGACGTCCGGCTTGGCCTCTGCCAGCCACGTCAGCGCAGTATCGAGCCGGGCCTTGATGCCGTTGATGTTCCAGGTCGCGATTTTCATGGCGTTCTACGGCTGCCAGCCACCCGGCCCGCGCCGCCTCCCGGGATCGGGCCAGACGGCGACAGGCATTCGAGTGGCGGCGAAGCCGGCCCCTCCCGTTCGAGGAAATATCCTCAGAGCCGATTAGCAGCTTTTTGCGCCGGTTGCGAACCGCAGTTCGGCCGCAAGGGGCTGTCGAGATCTACGCACGGACGGCGGCAAGCGCCTGGGCCGCGGCGTCGCTGGTCGCCGGCGCTCTTGAGGTCCAGGGTCGTAACCTAGTGGATGAGACGAGATGGCGCTTCGAATCGTGGCCGGTTTGTGTATTCTGCAGGCCCATGCAGCGGTACATCTTCATCACCGGCGGCGTGGTCTCTTCCCTCGGCAAAGGCCTCGCATCGGCGGCTCTCGGCGCGCTTCTTCAGGCTCGCGGTTATTCCGTGCGTCTGCGCAAGCTCGATCCCTATCTCAACGTAGATCCGGGCACTATGAGCCCGTATCAGCACGGCGAGGTGTTCGTCACCGATGACGGTGCCGAAACCGACCTCGACCTTGGTCATTACGAGCGCTTCACCGGCGTGCCGGCGAAGCGGTCGGACAACATCACGGCCGGTCGCATCTACCAGGACATCCTGGCGAAGGAGCGTCGCGGGGATTACCTCGGCGCGACAGTGCAGGTGATCCCGCACGTGACCGACGCCATCAAGGAGTTCGTGACCTCGGGTAACGAGGGCATCGACTTCGTGCTGGTCGAGATCGGCGGCACGGTGGGCGACATCGAAGGCCTGCCGTTTTTCGAAGCCATCCGCCAGCTCGGCAACGAGCTGCCACGCGGATCATCCATTTTCATCCACCTGACGCTACTGCCGTACATTCCGAGTGCCGGCGAGCTGAAAACGAAACCGACCCAGCACTCGGTCAAAGAACTGCGCTCAATTGGCATCCAGCCCGACATCCTGCTGTGCCGGACCGATCGCGAGATCCCGCGGTCGGAGCGGCGTAAAATCGCGCTGTTCTGCAACGTGCGCGAGGAAGCGGTCATCCAGGCGCGCGACGTCGCCTCGATCTACGACGTACCGCTCGCCTATCATCGCGAGGGGCTCGACGGCGAGGTGCTGGCGGCGTTCGGCATGAACGATGCGCCAAAGCCCGACCTCAGCCGGTGGGAGACGATCAGCGACGCCATCGCCAATCCGGAAGGGGAGGTGGCGATCGCGGTCGTGGGCAAGTACACGGAGCTGAAGGACGCCTACAAGTCGCTCATCGAGGCGCTCGTCCACGGCGGCATCGCCAATAAGGTGAAGGTCAAGATCGACTGGATCGAGAGCGAGACCTTCGAGCGCGAGGATCCGGCGCCGTTCCTGGAGCATGTGCACGGCATTCTGGTTCCGGGCGGTTTCGGCGAGCGCGGTGCGGAAGGCAAGATCCTGGCGGCGCGCTTCGCCCGCGAGCGCAAGGTGCCGTATTTCGGCATCTGCTTCGGCATGCAGATGGCTTGCATCGAGGCGGCGCGGAACCTGGCGGACATCTCGAATGCCAGCTCCACGGAGTTCGGCTCGGCCACCGAGCCGGTCGTCGGGATGATGACCGAGTGGATGCGCGGCGATCAGCTCGAGAAGCGCAAGTCGGGTGGTGACCTCGGCGGCACCATGCGGCTTGGCGCCTACGAGGCGCATCTCAGTGGAAATGCGCGCATCGCCTCAATCTACGGGAACACCACCATCTCCGAACGCCATCGCCACCGCTACGAGGTCAACACCAAGTACCGTGAGCGGCTGGAGGAGGCGGGGCTGGTTTTCTCGGGCATGTCACCCGACGGCTTGTTGCCCGAGACGGTCGAGTATCGCGACCATCCATGGTTCATCGGCGTCCAGTTCCACCCGGAGCTGAAGTCGCGCCCCTTCGAGCCGCATCCCCTGTTCGCGAGCTTCATCGCCGCCGCCGTGGAGCAATCACGGCTGGTCTAGTGCCGGCGGCTGCAACATACCGGCCCGTGCAGTCGTGCTTTCAGTACGCTGCCGGGCCGAAGCTCAACGCCTGTGTCTGGTCGGCGTTCTGCTTCAGCAGCGGAACCGCATAGTCGAGACGGAGCGGGCCGATGGGGGAATCCCAGACGAGGCCCACACCCGTCGAAACGCGGGGCGAGGCGGAATTGCCCGCTAGTCCCGGCAGGCCTGCAGCCGTGGAGTTCGCGCCCCACACCGCGCCGGCATCGACGAACGCGGCGGCGGTGATTCCGGTCGCCTCCGTCACACGCGGGATGGCGGCGCGCGATTCGGCCGTGAACGCGTAGTAGGTCGTGCCGCCGAGCGCGTCCTTGTTCGCGCTTTGCGTATCGCGCGGCCCAACCCCGCGCGGTGCGAATCCGCGCACACTCTCGCCGCCCATGTGGAACATGTCGAGAAGGCTCACTTCCTGGCCGCCCCATCCGGCGATCGTCCCGCCACGTGCCCGACCGATGAGCGTGACGCTGTCGCTGGGCGAATAATAGCCCCGCACGTCTGCCGTCGAGCGGATGTAGCGGACGTCGCCGCCGATGCCGGCAAAGTCCTGCTCGAGCGACGAATGAATTCCGGATTTCGGATTTTTCTTGCTATCGCGCGTGTCGTACGTGACCGAATAGCCGATCGAGGACGTATGCGAGGTCGATGAATCGGCAGCGCCGACGGCTTCCTTGATTGCTGCCGAGGCATTTTCTCCGACGTCATGAATGGTATCTCGGCTGAATTTGTAATTCAGCCCGACGCTGAGCTCGTCATTGATCGGGATGCCCAGCCGGACGCCGCCACCCATTCGATTGGCCTTGTAGGAGGACTCACGCGAATAATCGAGATCCTTGTAGAAAAGGTCGAAACCCGCGGCCATGCGCGTGCCGAGGAAACGCGGCTCGGTAAATCCAATATCCGCCTGCAGCCGCGTCATGCTGCCGGCAAGCTTCAAACGCAGCCACTGGCCATTGCCGAGCAGATTGCGCTCAATGACCGAAACATCGCCGATGACGCCTTCAGACGTTGAATAACCGGCCCCGAAGGACAAATCGATCGATCCTTCCTCGACAACCTCGACCGTGAGGACGAGCTGGTCGTCGGCCGATCCCTTTTTCTGCTTGATATCGACGCTCTGGAAAAAGCCGAGGTTTTTGACGCGATTGGTGGCGCTCCGCAACAGGAAGGCATTGACGCCGTCGCCCTCGGCGATCCCCAATTCGCGGCGAATGACGTGATCTTTTGTTTTGATGTTGCCGACAATGTCGATGCGCTCGACATAGATTCGCGGGCCGTCCTCGATCAGAAATTTGATGCCGATCGTTCGGGCGTCAGGATCGCGGGTCGGAATCGTCCGTAGCCGCGCGAATGGTTTCGATTGCTCGGCGAG
>JAEZHL010000444.1 GCA_023416575.1 Pseudomonadota bacterium | reverse complement strand
CCAACCCTGGTCCGCAGAAACCTTCGTCAATGCAGCCGTCAGAGTCGTCTTGCCATGGTCAACGTGACCAATCGTGCCAACGTTGCAGTGCGGCTTCGTCCGCTCAAATTTTTGCTTGGCCATGGGTGGCTCTCCTCAGTTCGATAATTCCAGTGTGTCCGGTTCAGTAGATCGCCGCGCAGGTGGCGATCCCAATGTTCAAATCGAGGCTCAGGCGTACTTGGCCTTAACCTCCTCAGCGACCGCACGCGGAACCTCCGCGTAGTGCGCGAACTGCATCGTGTACGACGCGCGTCCTTGGCTCATCGAACGCAGCTGGCTTACGTAGCCGAACATGTTCGCGAGCGGAACGTAGGCGCGAATGACCGTCGCGTTGCCGCGCATTTCCTGGTTCCGGATCTGGCCACGGCGGCTGTTGACGTCACCGATGACGTTACCGACGAAGTCACCAGGTGTCACCACCTCGACGTCCATAACCGGCTCGAGCAACTTGACTCCGCCCTTGGTCGTGCCTTCGCGCATGGCTGAGCGCGCTGCGATCTCGAATGCGATCGCCGAGCTGTCGACCTCGTGGTAGGCACCATCGAACAGGACGACCTTCATGTCGACCATGGGGAACCCGATCAAAACACCCGAGTCCCACACCGACCGAATGCCCTTTTCGACACCGGGAATGAACTCCTTGGGCACGACACCGCCCACGATCTCGGACGCGAACTCGTTACCCTTACCCGGCTCGTTGGGCTCAAGGCGCAGCTTAACGCGCGCAAACTGACCGGTGCCGCCAGTCTGCTTCTTGTGCGTGTAGTCGATCTCGGTGGCACGCGCCAACGTCTCGCGATACGCCACCTGCGGCGCACCAACACTCACCTCGACCTTGTGCGTCCGCCGCAGGATATCGACCTTGATGTCCAGATGCAGCTCGCCCATGCCCTTGATGCGAGTCTGTCCGCTCTCGGGATCCGTCGATACTCGGAAAGAAGGATCCTCGGCTGCCAGCTTGTACAGAGCGAGCGCCATCTTCTCCTGGTCAGCCTTCGACTTCGGCTCGACAGCCTGCTCGATGACAGGTTCCGGGAACTCCATCTTCTCCAGCAAGACCGGCTTGTTCGGATCGCACAGCGTCTCGCCGGTGCGGGTGTCCTTCAGACCGGCAAGCGCAATGATATCACCGGCGTAAGCCTCGTCGATCTGCTCGCGATCGTTGGCGTGCATGAGGTACATGCGGCCAACGCGCTCCTTCTTGTCGCGGGTCGTGTTGGCGAGCGCCATGCCGCTCTGCACCTTGCCGGAGTAAACGCGGCAGAAGGTGATCGAGCCGACGTGCGGGTCATCGATGATCTTGAACGCCAGCATCGAGAGCGGCTCGTCGTCAGATGGCCTACGCGCGACATCGTTGCCGGTCTTGGTATCGATCGCCCTGAAGGCCTCCCGATCCGCGGGAGCAGGAAGAAACTCAACGACGGCATCGAGGAGGCTCTGGACGCCTTTGTTCTTGAAGGCCGACCCGCAGAGCATCGGATAGAACTTCCGGCTGACCGTGCCTTTCCGGATCATCCGATTGAGAGTCGCCTGATCGGGCTCGACGCCCTCAAGGTACGCACCCATCACATCGTCGTCCATCTCGACGGCAGCCTCGATCATAGCGGCCCGATACTCG
This sequence comes from Pseudomonadota bacterium, assembly GCA_023416575.1. Classification (GTDB taxonomy): domain Bacteria; phylum Pseudomonadota; class Alphaproteobacteria; order Rhizobiales; family Hyphomicrobiaceae; genus ZC4RG25. The sequence goes on along the minus strand of JAEZHL010000444.1, from coordinate 4,470 downwards.
GCAGCCTTATCGGCGAGATCGGCAGGGATGTCCTGCTCGATCATCTTGGCGTCCTTGCCATCACCTTCCCAGACCAGCGCCTTCATGCGGATCAGGTCAACGACGCCCTTGAAGTTGTTCTCAGACCCGATGGGGATCTGGACGGGAACCGGACGCGCGCCAAGCTTCTCCTTGATGTCCTCGACGCACATGTAGAAGTCGGCGCCGGTCTTATCCATCTTGTTGGCAAAGATGATGCGCGGGACGTTGTACTTGTCGCCCTGCCGCCAAACGGTCTCCGTCTGCGGCTCCACACCCTGGTTGGAGTCAAGCACGCACACAGCTCCATCGAGCACGCGCAAGCTGCGCTCAACTTCAATCGTGAAGTCGACGTGACCTGGGGTGTCGATGATGTTCAGCCGCTTACCCTGCCAGAAGCAGGTCGTAGCAGCCGACGTGATCGTAATGCCGCGCTCCTGCTCCTGCTCCATGAAGTCCATGGTTGCGGAGCCTTCGTGGGTCTCGCCGATCTTGTACGACTTACCCGTGTAGTAGAGGATCCGCTCGGTCGTCGTCGTCTTTCCGGCATCGATGTGCGCCATGATGCCGAAGTTGCGGTAGTCCTCGATTTTGTGCGAGCGCGCCATAGGCTCAATCTCCGAAATACGTCACCAGCGGTAGTGCGAGAAGGCCCTGTTCGCCTCAGCCATCTTATGCGTGTCTTCGCGCTTTTTAACCGCTGTTCCACGGTTGTTGGCGGCATCGAGCAACTCACCCGAAAGCCGATCCACCATCGTATTCTCGTTCCGCGCCCGCGCAGCCGAGATGATCCAGCGGATCGCGAGGGCCTGACGCCGCTCAGACCGAACCTCGACCGGCACCTGGTAGGTTGCGCCACCGACGCGACGCGAGCGAACCTCGACGGCCGGCATTACGTTTTCGAGCGCCTGCCGGAACATCTGCACCGGATCCTGCTTAGCGCGGCTCTCCATCCGCTCCAACGCACCATAAACAATGCGCTCAGCGACAGACTTCTTCCCCTGGTTCATGACAGCATTCATGAACTTGGTGATCACCAGATCACCGAACTTCGGGTCAGGATTGATCTCGCGCTTCTCGGCTCTGTGACGGCGGGACATGCGTCTCGTTCCTGTCTTCGCTCAGCCGCAAAAGCGGCCCGCTTCCACCTTGAGCACCCAAACAGGCTTACCAATCTCGCCTGCAGGGAACGCCCAAAACTCAATTCAGATCACTTCGGCCGCTTGGCGCCGTACTTCGAGCGGCGCTGGCGACGATCAGCAACGCCCTGGGTATCCAGCACGCCGCGAACGATGTGATAACGCACACCAGGCAAGTCCTTGACGCGACCACCACGAATGAGCACCACCGAGTGCTCCTGCAGGTTATGCCCCTCGCCCGGGATATACCCGATGACCTCGAAGCCGTTGGTCAACCGAACCTTCGCAACCTTACGAAGCGCCGAGTTGGGCTTCTTCGGCGTCGTCGTGTAGACGCGCGTGCAGACGCCACGCTTCTGCGGGCAGGCCTCCATGTGGCGAGACTTCTCGCGGTAGACCTTCTGCTGCCGCGGCTTCCGGATCAGCTGCTGTATCGTCGGCATGCGCCTCTTCCATTCCAACGCGAGCCTCCCGTACGGACACGGGAAGCGCCAAGCCGCACCTGCCATCTCCAATCTGCGGAGCGTGGCTGGCACGACGAAACCAGAGGATCCAGAGCCATCCAGCTCGAGATCATGGACCGAAGTTGTTCTCTGCTTTGCTACGGGAGCGTTTAGGCCCGGGCTAGAACAAAAGCTCAAGCCACGGATCAGGCCTACCACCTACCGTGAGAGTGGGCGGACCATATACATGTGCTTCCGCAAGGTCAACTGCATTCGCGCAATGAATTGTGCCTTTTTCTCTGTGTTTTCATCTCATAACGCCATTTGCAGCTTCGCCATGAAAAATGGCCGCCCGAAGGCGGCCATTTAACTCGGAAAAGACGTGCTACTTGGGATCAGCGGCTGTTACTCAGCCGCCTCCTCCGTGCGGCGGCGCCGGTTGCGCTCACGAGGCATTTCCATGTCCGGTCCTGAAAGCACCCGTTCCGCCTCGGCTCTGGCCTTCTCCTTGGCGATGAGATCGTCACGCTTGGCTGCGATCCGGCGCAGGCGGCGCAGCATGCCGCCAGTACCAGCCGGGATCAGGCGGCCAACGATGACGTTCTCCTTGAGGCCCTCGAGCGAGTCGATCTTGCCGTTGACAGCCGCATCAGTCAGCACCCGCGTCGTCTCCTGGAACGAGGCGGCGGAGATGAACGAACGCGTCTGAAGCGACGCCTTGGTGATACCGAGCAGGATCGGCTGCGCCGTTGCCGGCCGGCCACCTTCCTTCTCCACCTTGGCGTTGACCTCATCGAGCTCGATGCGGTCGATCTGCTCACTCTTGATGAAGGTTGTATCGCCGACGTCAGTGATCTCGACCTTCTGCAGCATCTGGCGAACGATAACTTCGATGTGCTTGTCGTTGATCGTCACGCCCTGGAGCCGGTAGACGTCCTGAATCTCGTTGATCAGGTAGTTCGCGAGCTCCTCGACACCCTTGATTGCGAGGATGTCGTGCGGCGCCGGATGCCCGTCGTAGACGAAATCACCACGCTCGATACGGTCTCCGTGCTGCACAGCAAGGCTCTTGCCACGCGGGATCAGATACTCGACCGCCTGCACGCTCTCATCGTCCGGACGGATCGTGATCCGCTGCTTGTTCTTGTAGTCCTTGCCGAACTCGACCGTGCCCGAGACTTCCGCGATGATCGCGTGGTCCTTCGGACGCCGGGCTTCGAACAACTCAGCGACCCGCGGCAGACCACCCGTGATGTCACCCGAACGAGCCGATGCCATCGGAATACGGGCGAGCACGTCACCGGCCTTGACCGACGCGCCGGGCTCAACCGACAGGATCGCGTCGACCGGGAGCAGGTAACGGGCATCACCACCGCGAGCCACCTTGATCGGCTTGCCCTTGCTGTCTTTGACAACGATGGCAGGCTTCAGGTCGGCCCCGCGCGGAGAAGCACGCCAGTCGATGACGACACGATTGGTTGTGCCCTTCACCTCGTCGGTCTGCTCGCGCATGGAGGCGCCTTCCACCAGGTCCTCGAAGTCGACGCTGCCGTCGACCTCGGTCAGGATCGGGCGAGTATAGGGGTCCCACTGCGCCAGGCGCGTGCCGCGCTTCACGGTATCGCCCTCGTCGACGAGGAGCCGCGCACCGTACGTAATCTTGTGCGAGGCCAGCTCCTTGCCCGACTGGTCGACGATGCCGATCGCCATGGAGCGGCCCATCGAGATGAGGCGCCCCTGGCTGTCCCTGACGACGTTGCGGTTCTTGATCACCACCGTGCCGTTGAAGTTCGACTCGATGAACGACGTGTCGACCACCTGCGCCGTACCGCCGATGTGGAAGGTGCGCATCGTGAGCTGGGTACCCGGCTCACCGATAGACTGCGCCGCGATGACACCCACAGCCTCGCCGATGTTCACCGGCGTGCCGCGCGCGAGATCGCGCCCGTAGCACTTGGCGCAAACACCCGTCACCGTCTCGCAGGTCAACACCGAGCGGATGCGGACCTCCTGGATCTGGGCTTTCTCGATTGCCTCGGCCTGTGCTTCCTCGATCAACTCGCCGGTCGCGACGATAACGTTGCCGGTCGCCGGGTCGACGATGTCCTCAGCCGCCGTGCGGCCCAGTGCACGCGCACCGAGTGACACGATCACCTGACCGGCATCGACCACTGCCTGCACGTTGATGCCGGCATCGGTACCGCAATCGTTCTCGATGATGATGCTGTCCTGCGCGACGTCCACGAGCCGGCGGGTCAGATACCCCGAGTTGGCAGTCTTCAACGCCGTGTCGGCCAGACCCTTCCGGGCACCGTGCGTCGAGTTGAAGTACTCGAGAACGGACAGACCTTCCTTGAAGTTCGAGATGATCGGCGTCTCGATGATCTCGCCCGAGGGCTTGGTCATGAGGCCGCGCATACCAGCCAGCTGCTTCATCTGAGCCGGCGAGCCACGGGCACCCGAATGGCTCATCATGTAGACCGAGTTGATGGCCTTCTCGCGCCCCTGCTCATCCTTCTGCAGTGCAGAGATGCGCTCCATCATCTCCTTGGCGATCTGATCAGTGCACTTCGACCATGCATCGACCACCTTATTGTACTTCTCGAGCTGCGTGATGAGGCCGTCGTTGTACTGCTGCTCGAACTCACGCACGAGCTCAGTCGTCTCCTCCACGATCCTCGTCTTCGTGTCCGGCACCACCATGTCGTCCTTGCCGAACGAGATGCCAGCCTTGAAGGCGTGATAGAAGCCGAGCTGCATGATCCGGTCGCAGAAGATCACCGTCTCCTTCTGCCCGCAGTTGCGGTAGACCGCATCGATCATGCCGGAGATCGCCTTCTTCGTAAGAAGCTGATTCACCAGCGAGAACT
>JAEZHL010000416.1 GCA_023416575.1 Pseudomonadota bacterium | reverse complement strand
GTCCAGACCCGCTGTGGACTCCACCAAGATCAACAGCTTGAAACTGGAAAAACTCAGGCTGAAGGACGAGATCGCCCGCATCAGCCGGACGGCGCACTGAGTTCGGATCTCGGCGACTGACCCGTTGCTCTTGGAGGGCCGATACGGGTCTCGGCTGATATGACATTTGGACTGCGAGAGGCACGGATGCCTTTCGGGATCGAATCTGTGCTTTTCTTCGAGGAACCGGCACCTCGTCTCCAGGCTGATTTGATACGCTCGCTTTAGCCGCGCCGCTTCCCGAACCTCGGCAGGGAAAATTTCGGCGCCCGGCGGTGCGTGGCGATCGTGCCGACCACGATGAGGCCAGCGCCGGCGAGCGTGGCGGGCCCTGGCAGGTCTGAAAACAACACGTAGCCGAAGATCACCGCCCAGATCAGCGTCGTGTAATGAACTGGCGCCAGCCGGGCTGCCTCGGCGCGTGCGAATGCCAATGCCAGCAGCATATGTCCTGTGACCCCGATCAGACCAATCAGCGCGAACAGTCCGAGGTCGGCCAGCGACGGCGTTGTCCAGACCAGAGCCGCGGCTGGCGCCAGGATCAGCGACGGCCCTACGTTCTGAAACCAGATGATGACCGACAGCGCGTCGTGCTGCGCCCGCGCCCTGAGCAGCACGAGGGTCGCCGCATAGGAGACCGCGGCGACGACGCAGGCAGCCGTTCCGTAGATGGCGCTCGCCGAATAAGTGCCGCCCCCGATACCCGCACCCGCGATCAGCAGCATGCCGGCAAACCCCGTCAGCAGGGCAAAGGCGATCCGCCCGTCGATGACCTCCTTCAGGAATATCGCTCCGAACAGCGCGATGAACATCGGAGACAGGAACGAGAGCGCCACCACATCGGCGAGCGGGAGCTGGCTCAAGGCGAAGAAGAAGGACGTCGAGGTGATGACGATCAGCACCGACCGGGTTGAGTTGTAGATGATTGTTTCGCGGCTCGGCCAGCCTGGCCGGACGAGCAAAAGAAGCGCGCTGGCCCAGAGGAAGCCGGAGGAAAAGCGAAGAAACGTTATTTGGAATGTCGGATAGCGACCCGTGAGCGATTTGATGAGGGCGTCCATGAACGACAGCAGCCCATCGCCAGCGATGGCCAGAATGATGGCGCGAAGCATCTCGTCCCCTCACGGGCAAAAACGTTGTGCGACAGTCGCAGGGCGAGCCCGCCGGGGCTCCGGGAAGCGTGTGGGCTCAGGTCCCGATCACCAGAGGTGCCGTCAGACGGCGGAGCGCCGCGACGACGCTGAGTGCCGTGATGACTCCCGTCCGCGGGTTCTCGGCCGAGGGCAGGTTTTCGATCGTCATCGTCAGGTTGGAGGACGCCGACTTCACCACCACCGTGTGCGTGTTGTGCGTCACGCTTGGATCGGCCCACAACTCCACCTCGGTCAGATCCGGCCCGATGCCAGCGAGTGAGAGTGCGACGGAGACATTGAGGTTGGCCGGAAACCCCTTGGCCGCCTCGCGCGCACTACCCGAGAACACCATCATCGGCTCGGACAGCCCCTCGAGCGAAATCCCCTTCTCGACCAGCAGCGGCGCGCCGGCGAGCCCCTTGGGCGGCTTGCGGGTGACGAGCCGCACCGAATGAACATCGCCTTCAGCCACGGCGCGCACGGCGTCGAGCCCCAGGATGGCACCGCTCGGCACAACGATCCGCGCCCCCTTTTCCCGGGCGAGGTCAACGAGATGCATGTGGCCGAGCAATGCCCCGACCGACAGCGGAATGAAGGTGCGCCCGGAACGGATGGCCGGTTCGGCGACGGACAGAAAGTGCTGCGCGGGAACGCATTCGACGATGACATCGGCGATCTCCGGCAGGCGCTCCAGCGGCATCAGCTTCGGCGTGTTCCGGAAATCGGAAAGGCTGCGCGCCGCCTTCTCACTGTCGCGCGCCGATACCGCGACAAGCTCCAGCCCGTCGATCTCCCCGGCGTCCACGCGGCGCGCTACTTGCAGCCCGATCGCGCCAAGGCCTGCAACCGCCAACCTCAATCCACTCATTTCCGCCATCCCGGACCACGACCGACTCTGGCCGATATGCTCCTGCAATTGCGGCGTGAACCGCCGCGTCAGAGGGCATCCCGGACCATGCATCGCCCTTTCGTCAGACTTCCTTCGCCAAATCCCGCAGCCTGAATTTCTGGATCTTGCCCGTCGACGTCTTCGGGATTTCCTGGAACACGACATGGCGCGGGCACTTGTAGCGGGCGAGATGCTGTCGGCACCAGTCGATGATCTCCTCGGCCGTCGCCATCGCGCCCGGCTTCAGCTCGACGAATGCACACGGCGTCTCGCCCCAGGTCTCGTCGGGCTTCGCGACGACTGCCGCATGGGCTACGGCCGGGTGCTTGTAGAGCGTGTCCTCCACCTCGATGGACGAGATGTTCTCGCCGCCCGAGATGATGATGTCCTTGGAGCGATCCTTGAGCTGGATGTAGCCGTCGGGATGCAGCACGCCGAGGTCGCCTGAATGGAACCAGCCACCCGCGAGCGCGTCCTCGGTGGCCTTCGGGTTTTTGAGATACCCCTTCATGACGATGTTGCCGCGGAACATCACCTCCCCGAGGGTCTCGCCATCCGCTGGCACCTCCTGCATCGTCGCCGGGTCCATGACTTTGAGCCCCTCGAGCGTCGGATAGCGGACGCCCTGACGCGACTTGCGCTCGGCGCGCTCGGCCGGCGGCAACGAATCCCAATCGTCGTGCCAGTCGTTCACCACTGCCGGGCCGTAGGTCTCCGTCAGCCCGTAGACGTGCGTGACGTCGAAACCGGCTTCCGCCATCGCCGCGAGGACCGACGCGGGCGGCGGCGCAGCAGCCGTGATGAACTGCACCCGGTTCGGAAGTGGCTTCTTCTCCTCAGGCCCCCCGTTGAGCAGTGTCGACATCACGATCGGCGCGCCGCACAGGTGTGTGACGCGGTGCTCGGCGATTGCCTCGAACATCGCCTTCGCCCGCACCCACCGCAGGCAGACATGCGTGCCCGCGACTGCGGCGAGCGTCCAGGGAAAGCACCAGCCGTTGCAGTGAAACATCGGCAGGGTCCAGAGGTAGACAGGATGCCGGCCGAGGCCCCCCGCAACCACGTTGGCGAAGCACATCAGATATGCGCCGCGATGGTGATAGACGACGCCCTTGGGATCGCCGGTCGTGCCGGAGGTATAGTTGAGCGTGATCGCATCCCATTCATCATCCGGCATGCGCCATGCGAATCCCGGATCACCCTCCGCCACGAATGCCTCGTAGTCGATGGACGACAGTGGCGCGCCGGACTGTGGAAACTCAGGATCGTCGTACTCGATGACCAGCGGCTTGACGCGCGCGCGCTCGAGCGCCGCCCTGATCGTCGGGGCGAACTCGCGGTCTGCGATCACCACCTTGGCTTCGGCGTGGTCGAGCTGGAAGGCGACGATTGCAGCATCGAGCCGCGTGTTGATGGAATGCAGGACGGCGCCGGTCATCGGCACGCCGTAGTGGGCCTCGATCATCGCCGGCGTGTTCGAGAGCATGACAGAAACGGTATCGCCGCGACCGATATTGTGGGCTGCGAGCGCCGAAGCGAGCCGGCGGGCGCGGGCGTAGAGATCCCGGTAGCTGGTCCGTTGCCGCCCATGAATGATCGCCACGTGATCCGGATGCACCATCGCCGCCCGCTCAAGCAACGTCAGCGGCGTGAGTGGCTGATAATTCGCAGCATTCTTACCGAGGTTCTGGTCGTACGGGTTCATAGCATTCGCATGGTGATGAAAACTCGGATGACGCTAGCCGATGCTATGGCATCGCGGCAATTCGATTGCATCGACGCAGGCCAGCCCCGGCGTAGATACCTTGGCCAATGGGCAGACACGTCTCATCAGGCGATGAATGCCCTGACACCGTCCCAGATGAGCTTGATCGAGATGAGGAAGAGGCAGCCGTAGGCGATGTTGTAAAATGGCCCCTGGGGCACGCGGCGCGTCAGCCAGACACCCGCCGACATCGCGAGCGGTGCGATCGGCAGCAGCACGGCGACGGTCATCAGATTGGCGGCACTGAACTGGCCGAGGAACAGATATGGCGGCACCTTGATCAGGTTGACGACCGTGAAGAACATGACGGCCGTTCCCGCATAGACGGCATTCGGCAGCTTCTGCGGCAGCATGTAGACCGCGAAGGGCGGCCCGCCGGTGTGACTGACGAAGCTCGTGAAGCCCGAGAGCGCGCCCCACACGCTGCCTTTACGCCAATTGGGACCCGGGGCGACAGCTCGCGGCCGCAGCTTCAGCCAATGGTCGATCGTAAACAGGGCGCCGATGAGACCTACGAGGAGCCGTACCTGCCCTTCGGTGACAAAGGCCGCCGTCGCCCAGCCGAGGGCGATACCTATGGTTGCAGCAGGCAATAGGATCTTGAGATTGGGCCCGCTCCAATCCCGCCGGTAGGCCCAAACGCCGATCCAGTCCATGGCGATGAGGATTGGCAGCATGATGCCCGCCGCCTGAACGGGCGAGATCACCAACGACATCATCGGCACGGCCACGCCGCCGATACCGCCGAGGAACCCGCCCTTGGACAGGCCAGTGATGACGATCGCTGGAATAGCGACAGCAAAGAACCAGGGATCAGTGATCATGGGCCGGGATGGGGCAGAACCGAGGGTGGCGCGTACGGCGAATTCCTCCTCTTACATCCTCCCACCCGGCGCGACCAGCCTGCAACGTCTCGGGCCATCCAGGAGCAGGCCAACCCTTATGGCTATTGCGCTTGCCTCGGATCGGTTCTTTCATAGTGCATCCCATGCATGGCCTGAGAGAGAGCAGTTATGAGCCGTTATCAGGATGTCTACGCCGCCTGGAAGCGTGACCCGAGCGCGTTCTGGGAGGAAGCGGCGGGGGAGATCAGCTGGTACAAGCTCTGGGACCGGGTCTTCGACCCCTACATGGGCGAGTATGGCCGCTGGTTTCCCGGCGCGGAGTGCAACACGGCCTACAACTGCCTTGATCGCCATGTCGAGAACGGCCGGGGGGAGCAGAAGGCTCTGATCTATGACAGCCCGGTCACCAACACGACGAAGTCATTCACCTACGCAGAGCTGACGGACGAGGTCGCCACTTTCGCTGGTGTGCTGAAGGATCTCGGCGTCGGCAAAGGCGACCGGGTCATCATCTACCTGCCGATGGTGCCGGAGGCCGCCATCGCTATGCTCGCCTGCGCACGCCTTGGCGCGATCCATTCCGTCGTGTTCGGAGGTTTCGCCGCCTCCGAGCTTGCCACCCGCATCAACGATGCCAAGCCCGTTGCGATCGTATCGGCATCGTGCGGCATCGAGCCGGGCCGGGTGGTGGCCTATAAGCCGCTGCTCGACAAGGCCATCGAGCTCAGCGACCACAAGCCGGCCCATTGCGTGATCCTGCAACGGCCAATGCTGGAGGCGTCTCTTGAATCCGGCCGCGATCATGATTGGGCGGCACTGGTGCGTGATGCCAAGTCTCGGGGGCGCAAGGCCGGCTGTGTCTCGGTCGCCGCCACTGACCCGCTCTATATTCTCTACACCTCGGGTACCACCGGCCTGCCCAAAGGCGTGGTGCGCGACAACGGCGGGCACATGGTGGCCCTCAAATGGTCGATGAAGAACCACTACGGCATCGATCCCGGCGACGTGTACTGGGCCGCCTCCGACGTCGGCTGGGTGGTCGGACATTCTTACATCGTCTACGCCCCCCTGCTCCACGGCGCGACCACCGTGCTCTATGAGGGCAAGCCGGTCGGCACGCCAGACGCGGGCGCCTTCTGGCGCGTCATTGCCGAGCACAAAGTCGCGGCGATGTTCACGGCCCCGACGGCCTTCCGCGCCATCAAGAAGGAAGATCCTAGGGGCGAGCTCATCAAACAATACGATCTCAGCGCCTTCCGGACCCTGTTTCTCGCCGGCGAGCGCGCCGACCCGGAAACGGTCAAGTGGGCCGAGGAGAAGCTCGGCGTGCCGGTGATCGACCACTGGTGGCAGACCGAAACCGGCTGGGCCATTTGCGGCAACCCTGTCGGGCTCGGCGCGCTGCCGGTCAAGCATGGCTCGCCGACCGTGCCGATGCCCGGCTAT
>JAEZHL010000109.1 GCA_023416575.1 Pseudomonadota bacterium | reverse complement strand
TCGCGATCGTCACGCTGGGCTTCTCGGAAGCCGTCCGCCTGATGATCACTGAGGAGCGCTGGCTGACGAACGGCGTGCAGGGCATTCCCGGCATTCCCGATCTTGCCGTCGCGACGGGCATTCCGCTCGATGCTGCAACTCTCACGTTCCTCGCCCTTATTGCCGCTAACGCGATTGCAGTCGCCGCCAGCTACCGTCTGGTGAAGAGCCCGTTCGGCCGCGCCATCGAGGCCATCCGCGACGATGAAGATGCGATGAAAGCGCTGGGCAAGAATCCCGGCGGCTTCAAGGTTCGCGTTTTTGTCATTGGTGCCGCGCTGGCTGGCCTCGGCGGAGCGTTCTATGCCCACTACATCACCTACATCTCGCCGGACCAGTTCCTGCCACTGCTCACCTTCTACATCTGGATGGCAATGATCCTCGGCGGCGTGGGTCGCGTTTCCGGGGCGGTGGTCGGCACGTTCGTGCTCGTGCTCTTCCTCGAAGGCTCGCGCTTTCTGCGCGACGTCGTGCCGGGCGTGTCGGAAGTCGAAATGGCGAGCCTGCGCCTGTTCGTGGTCGGCGTCGCGCTCGTGCTCCTCGTGCTCTATCGGCCGCAGGGCATCATGGGGGACTTCAGCAAGCGATGATCCTGGAGACCCGTGATATCGCCTTCGCCTTCGGCGGATTCCGCGTGCTGGACGGGGTGTCTCTCTCTGTTCCAGAGGGCGCGATCATCGGCCTGATCGGCCCCAACGGTGCCGGCAAGAGCACATATTTTGCGGTCGCGAGCGGCTTCGAGCCGCCGCAGTCGGGATCCATCCTCCTGGCCGGTCGCGATGTCACGCGCGAAGGACCTGTCGCCCGGGCTCGGCTCGGATTGGGACGTACCTTTCAGGTGCCGCGCGAGTTCAAGCATTTGACAGTCCGGGAGAACATGCTGGCGGCTGCGCCGGATCAGGCAGGTGAGGGACTGTTCTCGCTCTATTTCCGACCGGGAAAGGTCGCGGCCGAGGAGCGCGCTCTGCGTGAAAAGGTCGGCGGTATCCTCGACTTCCTCAATCTTACACGCGTTGCGGACACGCCCTCGGGTCAGCTCTCCGGCGGCCAGAAAAAGCTGCTCGAACTCGGCCGCGTGTTGATGCTCGAGCCGAAACTGATCCTGCTCGACGAGCCGTTCGCGGGCGTCAATCCGGTGTTGATCGAGGAGATCTCCGGCCTCATTCGCACCCTCAACAAGCAGGGCACGGCATTCCTCATCATCGAGCATAATCTCAAGGCGCTTTCCAACTTGGCCGAGCAGATACACGTCCTGGACCGCGGCGGCATCATCGCGACAGGCGCGCCCAGCGATGTCCTGAGCGACGAGCACGTCCGCGAGGCCTACATGGGAGGGGTCCTGTGACGCTGCTGGCCGTGGAGAAGCTGACGGGCGGCTATGGCGAGACTGATATCATCTCGGGGCTCTCGCTCACCGTCGAACCGCGCGAGATCGTGACGATTGCGGGGACAAACGGCTCCGGCAAATCGACCCTGGCCAAGGCCATCATGGGCCTGCTGCCGCGCGTCAGCGGCTCCGTCCGGCTCGCGGGTAGAGAGATTTTGGCTGAGCCCGCCGAACGCCGGCTCGGCCTTGGAATCGCCTACGTGCCGCAGGTGGCTAACGTCTTTCCCTCCCTGACCGTTGAGGAGAATCTCCTCGTCATCGAGCAGGTGAAGGATCGGAAGCGCCGTCTCGCCGAAATGTATGAACGCTTTCCAGCGATTGCGGAGCGGCGGCGCCGTCGGGCAGGTACGTTGTCGGGCGGCGAGCGTCAGCAACTCGCAGTAGCCCGCGCCCTCATGCCCAAACCGCAACTCATCGTTCTGGACGAGCCAACAGCCGCGCTCGCTCCCATCGTCATTGCGCAAATTTTCGAGCTGATCCGCACGCTCCCGGAACAGGGTGTCGGTGTGCTTCTGGTGGAACAGCGCGCCCGCGAGGCGCTGAAGATCAGCGATCGCGGATACATACTCGATCAAGGCCGCATCGTGCTCGCCGATGCTGCCGACGCGCTCCTCGCGGACAGTCGCATGGCCGATCTCTACCTCGGCCACGAGGCGTGACTTTCCGCACGATCTTCTAGGGGAATTACATGACAATCGTTCTTGCCAACGCAAACGTTCTCGACGTCGAAGCCGGTAAGCTCATCGGAGAGCGCCACGTGGTGGTCGAGGGTAACCGCATTCGTGAGATATCGGAGGCGCCCATCAATGCGCCTTCGGCGCGTGTGATCGACCTGAAGGGGCTGACGCTGATGCCCGGCTTGATCGATGCCCACGTCCACACGGTTGCCTACACGGCGAACTTCGCCGATCTTCCATTGCAGTCTCCATTCTACGTTGCCGCGCGCACAGCCGAAGTTCTCGGCGGCATGCTCGACCGCGGTTTCACGACCGTGCGTGATGTCGGCGGCGGGGAATTCGGAATGGCGAATGCCGTCGCGGAAGGTTACGTGCGCGGGCCCCGCATCATCTACGGCGGCAAGGCTCTGTCGCCTACGGGTGGGCATGGCGACATGCGCAAGCCGGGCCAGGATCGGCAGGATGACACGTATGGGGTCGCAAGTCTCGGCCGCATCTGCGACGGCGTGGCTGCGGTCAGGGCGGCAGCGCGCGACGAGATCCGACGTGGCGCTCATCACGTTAAGCTCATGGCGAACGGTGGCATCGCGTCCCCGACCGATCGCATCGACAGCGACCAGTTTTCCGAGGACGAGATCCGAGCCGCTGTCGACGAAGCCGAAATGGCCAATCTCTACGTGGTCGCCCATGCCTATACCGCACGCTCGATCGAGCGGTGCGTCCGGAACGGCGTGCGCTCCATCGAGCATGGAAACTTGATCGATGAGCCGACGGTTGCGCTCATGAAGGAGAAAGACGCGTTTCTCGTTCCGACACTGGCCACCTACCACGCCCTCGTCGCGGAAGGTGTCGAGGCGGGGCTTCCGGCGGAGCTTGCGGCGAAGATCGACAGCGTCCTCGACGCCGGCTTGAGGGCTGTTGAGTTGGCATATCGCGCCGGTGTGCCCATGGCTTATGGCACCGACCTGCTGGGCATCATGCACCGCCGGCAGCTCACGGAATTCGAGCTGCGCGCCGAAGTCGTCTCACCTCCCGACTTGATCCGTGCTGCTACGACGATCGCTGCCCGCCTGATCCGTCGCGAGAAAGAACTTGGCCAGATCGCTCCGGGATTCCTCGCTGACCTCATCGCCTTCCCGGGCAATCCGCTCGACGACATTCGCATAATGGGTCGACTGAATAAGAACCTTCAGTTCCTCATGCGCAACGGCGTCGTCGATCGCATGAGTTAGGTGTTCTGTCGGTCCACCCATTCTGGGGCATGACCTGGCCCGTTACGGGCCGGCGTGGGGGCTGCGGCGTGCCAATGCGTGGCCGCAGCCAGTGCTTCTATGGAGCTTCATGCGGCAAGCTGCTGATGAGCGTTGAAAGGAGAGTCTAGCTGCAGCACGTTGTGGCAGTTTGCCTACGCGGAGCGTCGCCACAACTGCGGCCCGGTTCTCCATCAGCCTTCGCTGTCTCATCCACTGGGCAGCAAGCATTATTCTCGTGCTTGGGAGGCTCGCCGCAGCAGTCCTGCGCGTCAACGGGCGAACGCGAGCAAACCCCTGTTTCCGGCAGTACCAGCTCGACGCGCGCCGCTGCTTCCGTGTCTCCGGCAATGTCGGCAATGATTGAACGAACCTGCTCGTAGCCTGTGAGCATCAGGAACGTCGGGGCACGGCCGTAGGCCTTCATTCCGGCAATGTAGAAGCCCGGCTCAGGATGGGCGAGCTCGCGGGCGCCATGCGGGCGGACGGTGCCGCAACTGTGCTCATTGGGATCGATGAGGGGCGCCAGAGCCGTCGGGCAGTCGAGTGCCGGGTCCAGCGCAAGTCTCAGCTCGGAGAGGAAACCGAAATCGGGACGAAAGCCGGTGGCCACGATCAGCTCATCCGCGATCACATGTCTGCCGCAGCAGGCTGAGCCCGCTCCGATGCGCAGGCGGCCATCGCTCTCGGTGAGATGCGTAATTCCAAAGCTCGTTTCCACCTGCAGCCGGCCTTCGGAAACGAGGCGGGCAAAGGTCGAGCCCAACTCGCCACGCGCGGCCAGCTTGTCATTAGCGCCGCCGCCGAAGGCCTTCTCGGGTCTGTCACCGCGCAGAAGCCACACGACGGCCGTGTCAGACACCTCGTCCCTCAAACGAACGAGGTCGATCAATGTGCCGATCGCGGAATGACCGGCGCCAACTACGGCGACGACCTTACCGGCGTAGCGGGCGCGACTTGCTTCCAGCACGTCCGGCATGCCGTAATCAATGCGGGACGACTGCTCTGGTTCACCGACGGCTGCCAAGCCATTGACGCCGGCAGGGCTAGGCGAAAACCACGTTCCGGACGCGTCGATCACCGCGTCAGCTTTGAGCGTTTGCGTTCCTGTCCCGTTCTGGTAGCGGATCTGGAACGGCGCGGTCGCACGTCCCTTGCTTTTGACCTTGTCGAAACCGACGCGGCTGACGGCCGTCACGCGCGCAGATGTCTTGATGTGATCCTTGAGCGCTGTACGTGTTGCCAGCGGCTCCACGTAGTGCGCGATGAGATCGCCCCCCGTCGGATAGAACGCGGGATCAGGGGTGTTCCAGCCCGTTGCGACCAGCAAGCGTTCTGCGGCTCTGTCGATATTGTACTGCCACGGTGAGAACATGCGGACGTGGCTCCACAGCCGTACCGCATGACCGGGCTTTGGACCGGCCTCCAACACGACGGGTTTCATATTGCGTTCGAGCGCATGCGCGGCCGCCGCGAGCCCGACAGGACCGCCACCAATGATCGCAACGGTCTTCGCAGCTTCGGTCATGAATTCATCGCTCCAGAGAATTCGGGATAGTCAGGAGATATCGACTTCGGCACAGTCTGGCGGGCAGACGCTCTCGACGCAGCATTCCTCAACGAGGAAGTCGACGAGCGAACGCATGACGTCGTAATTGGCGCGGCAGATGAGGGTCGTCGATTGCCGCTCCTGATGAATGAGGCCAACGATCAGCATTGTCTTCAAATGATGCGACAGCGTCGACGCCGCGACATCGAGCTTGGCCTGCAGCTTGCCGACGCTGAGCCCGTTCTCTCCAGCTTTCACTAGAGCACGATAGATTTTGAGCCGGGTCGGGTTGCCCAGGGCTTCGAGGCGCGCGGCTGCATCGTCGAGTTTCATGGGACCATCATAACAGAGCGCCTGACCCCGCTGCAATGGTAATTCTAGAAAAATAGAACTACAAGGCGCAGAGTTTTCGCAATTCAGGTGCCGTCTCCAGTTCTCGATCAGCACCTGCACCTCGCGTAGCGTAATCGGCTGGTGAACGACAAAGGAGGGGAGGCTAGACTTGGGACGCCTGCCTCTGCCGCCGTTCCGCCTTTTATTCGCCTGCCGGAGCAGCTTGGCTGTTGGGCAAAGACTTGAGCACCATGTCCGCCACGGCAAGGAGGTCTGTCCGGGATGCGCCGCCCGCTGCTTGAACTGACATGCCGTTGATCACCGTCGCGATGTAGCGTGCCAATGTCGCGGGATCAGCAACGACCGGCAGATCGCCTTCCGCCCTCGCGCGCTCGAAACGCTCGCGCAGTTTGGCCTCTCCTGCAGAGCGACGGGCACACAATTCCTGTTTCACGGATTGCGCGCCTTCTCCGCAGGCCAGGGCGCCCTGAACCGCGAGACAACCCGCTGGATGGCAAGGGTTGGTGAAAGATTCGGCAGCCCCGCGCAGCAGGCGCTCGATCACGCGCCGGGCAGTCGGTTCCTCGAGCGCGGCGTGCAGCACGGCCAAGGGGCCGATCTCGGCATAACGGTCGAGCGCACGGCGGAACAGTGTCTCCTTGTCTCCAAAAGTTGCATAAAGGCTCGGCCGGTTGATGCCCATCGCTTCGGTCAGGTCGGACAACGACGTTCCCTCGAAGCCTCGCTGCCAGAAAACCATCAGCGCTTTGTCCAGGGCCTCGTTGGTATCGAATTTTCTTGGGCGACCCTTCGCCACCAGCATTCTCCTTTTCGCTTGCGCAACCTCTATATCACTTTCATACTCACTGGTACAAATAGGCATTGACACGACGCCCGCCATCTCCCTATTTAAGTACCGATCGGTACACAAACGAAGGGAGACGCTCCGATGCCACTCACGCGTCGCTATCCTCAGAGCCGATGTTCTTAAACCAGCTTCCGGGCTCGATCTCGAATCAGGCCCGGCACCCCGACCGCCCGAGAGTCACCGACGTGATCTTCGGGGGATCGGACATACCCGACAAGTCCTGAACTAAGCAGATCCGCTTTTCAGAAAAACCATGAGCTGGGACGCCTCAACTCCCGGCAAGGGCGGTCTGTTCTCTGAACACCGAAGGGATTGATCATGAAGCTCCGGCTCATTTCCTTGACGACCGGCCTGTTGGCGACATCGGCCTTCATTGCCGTCAGCCTCGTCACGTTGCCCAGCAGTCCGCAGGCTGATAACGCAGCCCCGCCCCCAACGCCGAGCGTCTCGGTGGCGGTGGTCGAGCCGCGGGATGTCACCATCTGGGACGAATTCTCCGGCCGACTGGAAGCCATCGAGCGGGTCGACATCCGCTCGCGCGTCGCCGGAACGGTGCAGCAGGTTCACTTCCGTGAAGGCGCGCTGGTCAGGGAGGGAACTCTCCTGATCACCATCGATCCGGAGCCCTACGCCGCCGAGGTCGAACGCTTCAAAGCGCAGGTGGCCGCGGCAGAGGCCCGGGTCGAGTTCACGAAGTCCGAACTCGAGCGCGGCCGCCGGCTTCTTGGCACGTCCGTGCTTTCGGAGCGCGACGTCGATCAGCGCACCAACGCCTACAGGGAAGCGGAAGCGAACCTTCGCGCTGCAAAGGCCGCCCTGCAAACGGCACAGCTCAATCTGACATATACCCAAGTCCGCGCACCCGTCTCCGGGCGCGTTGGCCGGCTCGAGATCACGGTCGGCAACCTGGTCGCGGCAGGGCCCGGCGCACCAGTGCTGACGACGCTCGTGTCTGTCGACCCGATCTACGCCAGCTTCAACGCGGACGAGAATGTCGTTGCGCGCGCGCTATCCGCGCTCAGCCCCGCGGCGAACGCCTCTGCGGACGTTGGCCAGATACCGGTCGAGATATCCAACGTCTCGACTGACGGGGCGTGGCTGTCGGGCCGGCTGCAGCTCATCGACAATCAGATTGATGCGAGCAGCGGCACCGTTCGAGTCCGTGCGGTGTTCAACAATCCTGATGGTCGGTTCATCCCAGGCCAGTTCGCCCGCATTCGGATGGCGCAGCCTAAGGGCGAGCCCGTGCTGGCCATCAGCGAGCGTGCCATCGGCACGGACCAGAACAAGCGGTTCGTGATGGTGGTCGGCGATGACAACAGGACTGTCTATCGCGAAATCCAGCTCGGTCCGATGGCAGACAACCTGCGTATCGTCACCAGTGGCCTCGAAAATGGTGACCGCATCGTCGTCAGCGGCCTGCAGCGTATTCGACCCGGCGCCGTCGTCGCGCCCGAGCCCGCGCGAATGGATGGCACGGCGCTCGCCGACGCTCAGCATCCGGGCACGTCTTCGCAAGTCGCACAACATTAACGGCCAAGCTCCGGTTGGATCCCGTCCGGACTTGAGCCTCGGGTGAGGGGCAGGAGCTCGCGTTTCCCCCCGCGCGTGTGTCCCTCACCCGATCCCCTCCAATCAGGCGGGGAGATGACTGAAGTGGTGCCGCCATCGAAACTGGCTTGGCGCCCTGGGTGCCGAAAGTCTGCCTCGACGATCTATCAGCCAGCAGAGCACATGCCCGCGCCGGAGCTCGCGATCCCATGAACCTCTCGAGATTCTTCATTGATCGACCGATCTTCGCCGGCGTGCTGTCGGTGCTGATCTTCCTTGCGGGGCTGCTTGCCCTGCGTGTCATGCCAATATCGGAGTATCCCGAGGTCGCGCCGCCCCAGGTCGTGGTGCGCGCGCAGTACCCCGGCGCCAATCCTAAGGTCATCGCGGAAACCGTCGCGACGCCGATCGAGGAGCAGATCAACGGCGTCGAAGGCATGCTCTACATGAGCAGCCAGGCGACGACTGATGGCCAGATGGCGCTGACGGTCACGTTCCGGCTCGGCACCGATGCCGACAAGGCGCAACAGCTCGTCCAGAACCGCGTCGCCCAGGCTGAGCCGCGCTTGCCTGAGGAGGTTCGCCGGCTCGGCTTGACCACGGTGAAGAGCTCGCCTGACCTGACCATGGTCGTGCACGTCCTGTCGCCGAACGACCGTTACGACATGACCTACTTGCGCAACTATGCGCTGCTCAACGTGAGGGACCGGCTGGCGCGCATCGAGGGCGTCGGCCAGGTGATCATGTGGGGCGGCGGCGACTACGCGATGCGCATCTGGCTCGACCCGGCCAAGACCGCTGAGCTCGGGCTGTCGGCAGCCGACGTCGTCAACGAGATCCGGTCACAGAACGTGCAAGCCGCCGTCGGCGTCGTCGGAGCCGCACCTGCCCCGACGGGCATCGAATTACAGCTCCCGGTCAACGCCCAGGGACGGCTGCAGAGCGAGGAAGAGTTCGGGGATATCGTGGTCAAGTCCGGTCCGGACGGACAGGTCGTGCGGCTGCGGGAGATTTCGCGCCTCGAGCTTGGCGCAGCCGAATACGCGCTGCGCTCGCTTCTGGACAACAAGGCGGCCATTGGCATCGGCGTGTTCCAGGCGCCGGGCTCGAACGCCCTGCAGATCTCCGAGGACGTGCGCGCGGTGATGGCCGAGATCAAGCGCGACATGCCGGAGGGAGTCGACTTCGGCATCGTCTACGACCCGACGCAGTTCGTGCGCGCCTCCATCGAGGCCGTGGTGATGACGCTGCTCGAGGCCGTGGCGCTGGTGGTCTTCGTCGTCGTTCTCTTCCTGCAGACCTGGCGCGCCTCCATCATCCCGCTGGCCGCCGTGCCGGTGTCGATCGTCGGCACCTTCGCGGTGATGTACGCGCTCGGTTTCTCGGTCAACGCGCTGACGTTGTTCGGCCTCGTGCTGGCGATCGGCATCGTGGTCGATGATGCGATTGTCGTCGTCGAGAACGTCGAGAGGAACATCGAGGAAGGACTGGCGCCGCGCGAAGCATCCTACAAAGCGATGCGCGAGGTTTCAGGTCCGATCATTGCCATCGCCCTGGTGCTCGTGGCCGTGTTCGTGCCGCTCGCCTTCATCTCGGGACTGACCGGCCAGTTCTACCGCCAGTTCGCCCTGACCATCGCCATCTCGACCGTCATTTCGGCTGTCAATTCGCTGACCCTGTCGCCGGCGCTGGCGGCGCTGCTGCTGAAGGGCCATGACGCGCCGAAAGACAAGCTGACGCGTGTCCTCGACTTCACGCTGGGCTGGCTGTTCCGCGGCTTCAACAGCGTCTTCCGCCGCGGCACGAGAGCTTACGAAGGTGGTGTGCGTGGCGTGCTTACGCGCAAAACCACGGGCTTCGGCGTCTACCTGCTGCTGATCGTTGCGGCCGTCGGTCTGTTCAAGGTGGTGCCGTCCGGCTTCGTGCCGAACCAGGACAAGCAGTACCTGATCGGCTTTGCACAGCTCCCCGACGGCGCCACGCTCGATCGGACCGAGGAGGTGATCCGCCGCATGAGCGACATCGCCATGAAACAGCCGGGCGTCGAGAGCGCTGTGGCTTTCCCTGGTCTGTCGATCGCCGGCTTCTCGAACAGTGCGAGTGCCGGGATCGTTTTCGCGACGCTGAAGCCCTTCAGCGAGCGCAAGTCGCCGGGGCTGGCCGGCCCGGCCATCGCCATGACGCTCAATCAGCAGTTCGCAGAGATCAAGGACGCCTTCATTGCCATGTTCCCGCCGCCACCGGTTGCGGGCCTGGGCACCGTCGGCGGCTTCAAGCTGCAGATCGAGGACCGCGTTGGCCTCGGCTACGAAGCGTTGGACGCTGCCACCAAGGCCTTCCTGGCCAAGGCGAGCCAGGCGCCTGAGCTCACTGGGCTGTTCACCTCGTTCCAGGTGAACGTGCCGCAGCTCTACGCCGAGATCGACCGCACGCGCGCCCGGCAGCTGGGCGTCGCGGTCACTGACATCTTCGAGACGATGCAGATCTACCTTGGCTCGCTGTACGTCAACGACTTCAATCGCTTCGGCCGGACCTACTCGGTCCGCGTGCAGGCGGACGCACCGTTCCGGGCCCGCGCCGACAATATCGGGCAGCTCAAGGTGCGCTCAAAGTCTGGGGAGATGATCCCGCTTTCGGCGCTCCTCAAGGTGCAGCAGGCGGCTGGGCCGGAGCGCGCGATGCGCTACAACGGCTTCCTCTCCGCCGATATCACCGGGGGACCGGCGCCCGGCTATTCGTCGGGTCAGGCGCAGGCCGCGGTCGAGCGCATTGCGGCGGAGACACTGCCTCCGGGAATGGCGTTCGAATGGACAGAGCTGACCTACCAGGAGATCCTGGCCGGCAACTCCGCGATCCTGGTGTTCCCGTTGGCGATCTTCCTCGTGTTCCTGGTGCTCGCGGCGCAATACGAGAGCCTGGTGCTGCCGCTCTCGATCATCATGATTGTCCCCATGGGGCTTCTGGCCGCCATTGCCGGCGTGTTCCTGACGGGAGGCGATAACAACATCTTCACCCAGATCGGCCTCGTCGTGCTCGTCGGACTGTCGGCGAAGAACGCAATCCTCATCGTGGAATTCGCGCGCGAGCTGGAGTTTGCGGGACGCACGCCGCGCGAGGCCGCGATTGAGGCGAGCCGACTGCGCCTCCGGCCGATCCTGATGACGTCGTTCGCCTTCATCATGGGCGTTGTGCCGCTCGTGACATC
>JAEZHL010000369.1 GCA_023416575.1 Pseudomonadota bacterium | reverse complement strand
ATGTGGTTCCGATGTACTCCTTACCAAAGACGCGCCACCGTCATCTGCAGGTCAACGGCATCAGGATTTTCTATCGGGAGACGGTGCCAGCGGACCCCGAGGCGCCAGTCCTGCTGCTGCTCCACGGGTTTCCTTCGGCTTCCCACCAATATCGACGTCTCATGGACGTGCTGGGCGCGGAGTGCCGGATGATCGCGCTCGACTATCCAGGATTTGGTCACAGTGAGGCGCCAAAGCCTGCCAGTCAGGGTGGCTCCTTCGTCTACAGCTTCGACAGTCTTGCTGACATCGTGGTCGGCTTCGTGCAGCAGCTTGGTTTGGCCCGGTTCAGTCTATACGTCTTCGACTTCGGCGCGCCCGTGGGGCTCCGGCTCGCAACGCGGATGCCCGAGCGGGTTGCAGGCCTGATCGTCCAGAACGGTAATCTCTACCATGAGGGCCTGTCCGAGGCGGCGTCAGCGTTCATCGCGCTCACGCCGGATGATGCAGGTGCGATCAGCAAAGTCGAGGACCTGCTCACGCTCGAGATGACGCGAAGCCAGTACGAGGGCGGCAGTGCCGATCCGGAGCGCATCGCACCGGATGGATGGACCCTCGATCAGCATTTCCTCGATCTGCCGGGCCGCCGGCAGCCGCAGCTCGACCTTGCCTTCGACTACAAGAGCAACCTGGCGCATTACGCGGAGTGGCAGGCTTGGTTGCGCCGCCACCGGCCGCCAACCCTGATCGTCTGGGGGAAGAACGACCCGTTCTTCGTCGAGGCAGGGGCCAGGGCGATCCTCGAGGATGTTCCTGACGCTCGTCTGCACCTGTTCGATACCGGGCATTTCGCACTCGAGGAGTGCTTGCCCCAGATTGCCCCGCTCATCGCGGACTTCCTGCGGTCGGCTCCGGAACGAGGTAAGCAGCGATAGGAATAGCGTGTCGGGCGCGAGGCAATCGGCCAACCCGCCCGACGCTCACTCCCGACGCAACCTCAGCGGCTGACGAGCAGGCGGCCGGCCAGGGCGAGCAGCAACACACCCATCACGCCGTCCATCCACCGCCGCGACCGTGCGTAGAAGTTGCGGATTGCGGGCAGGCCGAAAAGGAGGGTCACCGCGCTCCACCAGAGGGCGGAGACCAACGCGGCGGTGATGACGGCGCCAGCGAAGGCCATTGTCGGGGCATTCGCAGGGATCACCACGCCGAACAGGCTCGCGTAATAGGCGGCGACCTTGGGGTTCGAGATCGTGGTCAGGAAGCCAGCTCGCGTCGCCTGCCAGCCGGTCAGGACGGGCTTGCCGGTGTGCAGCTCAATTGAGTGTCGCCGGAACGCGCTCCGCAGCAGGTCGATGCCGATCCATGTCAGATAGACGGCGCCGACGATCTTCAAGGTGAGGTAAAGCCAGCCGACCTGGGCCACGAAGCCGCCGAGACCAGCTGCCGTCAATGAGGCCCAGACCAACGTCGCGAGCACGACGCCCGTGACGACGAGGAAACCCGAGCGCCGCGAGCCGGCGACAGCCTGACTCATGACCACCATCAAGGTCGGACCGGGGCTTGCGACCGCAAGCAGATGAATGACCGCAATCGATGCAAAGATCGACAGGTAGGACATCGTGGCCTCCGGTTCCCGGGAGTGGTCGCGTCGCCAGCCGCCAATCGGATCGTGCGGTCGGGCTGCCTGCGCGCTGGTCCGCTTAAGCCGCCTTCTGACGACTCTCGACGTAGCGGCCAAAGTTGTTGAGGATCGCCTGCCAGCCGCTGCGCTGGTGCTCCTCGGGGTGGGTGGTCTCGGCGTCGAAGGTGACGCGGACGGTGACGCCCGTCGGACCTTCCGTGAACTCGACCCGCGCGGCGCGGTCGCCGAAGTCGTATTCGATCAGCTTATGCGGCACGATCCTCGTGTAGACGCCCGCGAAGTCGAAGCCCATGCTGCCGTCCCGCGCTTCCATGCGATACGAGAAGGTGCCGCCTTCGCGCAGATCGACCGTTGCGGCCGGGGTGTGCCAATCGTCCGATGCCGAATTCCACACCATGATCTCCTCAGGCGTCGTGTGAGCGCGCCAGACCTCGGCGATCGGCGCAGCGATGGTCGTCTCGACCGTGATTTTCATTTGGACCTTTCCCTCTGCTTTTGGAATTTGGTGAATGCCTGGGCCTCGCGCCGCACGCACATCCGATCGCGGGTACGGCATCCATCGGCTTGTATCGTCTGTCCCGCGAATGTATCTTGACGGAAAGATAATTAGGAATTTATCTCGATGTCAAGACGAATTGCCGGCGCGCGCGATGGCGTCGATCTGCGCCGCGAGCAGTGGGCTTCGGAGCTCCCGGATCTGGACACGCGCGGCATGGCGATCATTGGGCGCATGCGCTGGATAAATTTGAATTTGCGCCCGCCAATCGAGGCAATCTTCAGGAAGCACGGCCTGGATCGGGGCGAATTCGACGTGCTCGCCACCCTGAGGAGATCCGGCAAGCCGTATTGCCTCCGCCCGACGGAGCTCTATCGCTGGCTGATGATTTCGTCCGGTGGCTTGACGGCCCGGCTCCGGCGGCTCGAGAGGGCCGGCTACATCTGCCGGCTTCCCGATCCAGACGATGCCAGGAGCACGCTGGTTCAGTTGACCCCGGAGGGGCAGATGGTCGCCGAGCGTGCATTCCGGGAAGACATGGCATTCGAAAATTCGGTGCTCGAGGCCCTCGACCCGGAAGAAATCACAGCCTTGGAAGCGATACTCAGGAAATTGGTGATTGCCCGCGAGAACGCGAATGTCAGCCCGGTCGATGGCTGCCCGCCCGAGAGCTGGTAGAGAGCACGCGGCGCCTCCGGGTGGCGAGTCGGCCAACGCAGCTCCGGCACAAATAAGAAGTGCCCCTCAGCGGGGACCTGAGGGGCACCTGACTTCGACCCGTGATGCAAGTCTGCCTGGGGATCGGACCACAACGAGACGAGTTCGTCAGTAGAAGGCCTTGCAGGCGAAGTACTTCGACTTCCAGTAACCCTTGCCGGTGTGCTGCCATCTCCAGAAGTAGTACCCGCAATCCTTGTACCCTGCGTAGTGATAGGGCACTGCCCACTTCAGGACGTGGTGCTTGTGGTGCTTGTGGGGCTTGTGCAAGCCCTTCTTTGCTTCTGCGGCAGGAGCGTGCAGTGCGGTGAGTGCCATCAGCCCTGCAGCGATACCCATGATCATCGTCTTGCTCATTTCACTCTCCTTGGTTCCGTGGTCTTTTGGCCAGGTGATCCGTTTTGGTTTGCAGCGCCAGCCTTGCTGGCTGCCGATGAGTGGAGAATGACCGATCTGCGCCGCGCGCGCTGTTCCGTGCGTGACAGGAACGATAAGACCTCTGCCGCGGAATAGCTGCCGTGCATCGGATGCGATTGGCAGGAGGCCGGCGGGCGCGCTAGGGAGGTCTGCCGGATCAGTTGCTTGCAATGCGGACAGAAGGCCGACCATGCGTCTTAGAAGTTCGCGCGCAAGCCAGGGCGATGCCGAGCGGCAGCTGGCCGCGCGACGTCAGCCGGTATGGCTCATCATTGCGCCCGCCGTCTTCCTGCTGCTGTGGTCGGCCGGATATTCAGCCGTCAAGATCGGTGTGCAATGGGTCGAGCCGTTCTGGCTCCTCGCACTGCGCTATCTGATCGTGCTGGCGGTGCTCGTCCCCGCCATGATCGTCCTGCGGCCGCCCATGCCTGACGGGAAAGCAGCCTGGCGCCATCTGATCGTCGTCGGGCTGCTCATTCAGGGGCTCTATTTCGGGGCGACGAACCTCGCCATCGGGGTCGGGGTCTCGGCTGCGGCATTGGGGATCATCCTCACCCTGCATCCGATTTTGGTCGCGCTGCTGGCACCGCGGCTGGCTGGCGAAGGCGTCAGCGGCCGCGCCTGGATCGGGTTCCTGCTCGGTATCACCGGCGCCGTCGTTGCGATCCTGGCCAAGTCGCAGATCGGGGACACGACCTTCCTCGGCATCCTGACGGCAGCTTTCGCGGTGCTCTTCATCACCGCGGGCACGCTTTACGAAAAACGGTTCGGCGTCGACCATCATCCGGTCGTCTCCAACGCGATCCAGTGCGCCGTCGGGCTCGCCGTTGCGCTGCCGGTGGCGCTCGCGTTCGAGGAATGGCGGTTTACCTGGAATTGGCCGCTCGTCCTGTCGCTCCTATATTCGTCTATCTGCAACTCTATCGTCGCCATGACGCTGCTGTTCGCCATGATCCGGCATGGCGCCGCGGCGCGCGCGAGTGCGCTGCTGTTTCTGGTGCCGCCGACGTCCGCCGCCATCGCGCAGTACATCTTCGGCGAGGAGATGCCGGTGGGTGCCTGGTTCGGCATGGTGCTGGCGGCACTCGGCGTGACCATGGTCCGGCGGAGCTGAGATCTTGGCGGCGGTGGCCGCGCGCACTATCAATCCGCGTATTCGGCTGTACGACTTTCCGTGTGCGCCGGTACTGCAGGCTCGAGAGGTGAATCGCTCATGCCACCCCGCACCCGTCTTTTGGTGGTGCACAATGCAAATGCTGGATTGAAGCGGCATCGTCTGCTCGATCAGGTGTGTGCGGCGTTGACGACCGCCGGGGCAACCGTGGTCGTGGAGACGGCCGACGGGCTGCACGCGGGCCGACAGCTCGCTGCGAAGGCTGCCCGCACGGGGAACTTCGATGGCGTCGTCGCGGCCGGAGGGGACAGCACCATCCGCGGCGTGGCTGGCGGGCTCGTGGGAACCGGCGTACCGCTCGGCATTATCCCGATCGGGACCGGCAACGTTCTCGCCGAGGAGCTTCGGCTCGTCCGCGGTGCGCAGAATCTCGCGCGATATCTGCTCGAGGGCGATGTCGTCGACGTGCTGCCAGGGATCGCGAATGGCGAGCATTTCCTGTCGATGGCGAGCGCAGGCTTCGATGTCGGCGTGCTGCAGCAGCTCGACATGAAGCTGAAGCGCCGCATCGGCAAGCTCGCCTACGTCGGCCCGATCCTGCGCGCGCTCTGGAGCCAGCCGCGCCGCTTCGAGGCCGAGATCGACGGCCGCTCCTACGCGTGTACCTGGCTGATCGTGTCGAAAGTATCGCGTTATGCTGGCTCACTCGTCATTGCACCACGCCAGCGGCTGACCGCGCCCGGTTTCCATGCGCTGGTCATCGACGCGACCGCAGCGGCATCGGTCGCCAGTGTGCTGGCCGCAATCGGTCTCGGCTGCGCAGAGAAACACCCGCTGGTCAGGGTCGTCGAATGCCAACATGCGAGGGTGCCAGCCGGGCAGGGGGTCCTCTTCCAGCTTGATGGCGAGCCGCTTGCAGCCCCGGAGATCGAGATCGCGATTGGCGCCAAGCCCCTGGCGCTCATCACGCCGCCCGCGTGAGCTTTGGAAGCCGCGGGGGATGTCACGCCGTGGTCGCTCAGTCTCCCGGTCCGACCCCTGGCAAGCCGATCGTCAACTGATCGTCGATCGGCCGGAGACCGCCGGTCTCCTCGATGAGCACGCGCAACGCCCGGCGCTGCTCCGCGGTGCCGATGAAGCCGCGCAGCTCGACGATCCCATCCCGCACCGTGACGTTCAAATAGGTGTCCTCGAGCCAGTCTTGAGCCCGCATCTTGTCCAGCAACGCCTGCTGCAGCGCTTCGTCGGTGGTCGGCGTGGATGGTGTCGAGGCCTGAACCTGGTTGCTGAAGGCGCGCACGAGATCCGCGCGTGAAACGATCCCGGCGAGCTTGCCATCCCTGACGACCGGAACGCGCTTGACCCTGTGGCGCTCGAGCGTGTCGGCGATCTCCTTCAGGTCTGCATTCTCGTCGATGGTGACGACCTGGCGGCTCATGGCATCCTGGGCCTTGATCCCGTGCGTCTTGGCGTACTCGTGCGCCATGGCATCGGGATCGCTGAACAGGGCCAGCCACCATTTGTGCTTCGGCTCGCTTCCGAGCTCGGCGCGACGTATGAGGTCACTCTCGCTGACGATGCCGATCACCGTGCCGCTCTCGGTCACGACAGGAATGCCGCTGATGCGCTTCTCGGTCATCAGCCGCGCCACCTCACCGATCGGGGTTGCTGGGGTGACGGTGACGACCTCCCTGCTCATGATGTCCTGCGCTCTCATGGCAGCCTCCATGGCATGATGGGACGTAGAGGTTTGGTCCGTGGCCTGCGAATAGGGTCCTGAACCTCATCAACCCGCGGGCGCTCGCCCCGTTCCCTGCCGCCGCGACCCCGCGCCATGCCTTAGCAGAAAAGCACCTCCTTGCCGCAATTTCGGCACAAATGCCTATGCAACATTTGGCAGGTGTTAAATTTCGGGACGGCTCTCGCGAACGGGGGAATCTAAGTGACGTATTCAGCGCGGCTGCTGGGCGGCGTAGTGGCGGCAGCAGCACTTCTCGGTTTTGCCGGCGGCAGCTTCGCGGCGCCGCCGACCGCGGGGGGCTTGCCGAAGCTCCAGCGTGACGGAACGATCAACATGGCAGGGCAGAGCCTGCGCTGCGGCAAGACGCGCAACGTGCTCGACCGGGCGCTCCCCAGCGAGGGCGCGGCGGCACCAGGCGTGCTCATCATCAACCCGCGTCTCATCAGCCGGATGCCGCCGGTCGTGCGGGTCTTCGTGTTCCATCACGAGTGCGGCCACCACAACATCGGCCGAAGCGAGCTCAGGGCGGATGCATGGGCCGTCGAGCGCGGCGTTCAGGAAGGCTGGCTCGATGCGAACGGCCTGAAGCAGGTCTGCCGCTCGTTCGGCAACATGCCCGCCACGCCGACCCATCCTTCGGGCCGGGCCCGCTGCCGCAATCTCGACAAGAGCTTTGCTCGGGCGATGGCGAAGCTGCAGAAGAAGCCCGCAGCGGAAACCGCCAGTGTACCCGCTGCAGAGGTCGATAAGCCCGCGCTCGTCTCCGGCCCCGCGTTGGTCGGCGATGGCAAGAAGGCGAGCACAGCCGCAAAGGCCTCCAAGTCCGCGGCATCACGCACCCGCACCGTGCGTTGAGCGGCGGCTGATAAAGACTGGAAATTTGCGAGCCGCTCCGGAAGGGGCGGCTCTCTCATTACGTGATCTTGCAAGTCCCCTGGCCGTTGTTCGCCACTCGGCACGGGTGCCAATGGCCGTTGTCGCGCCCCGGCTCAGAGATCCTGGAAGATCGCTGCGCTGTCGGCCGGAGCCTGCTCGCGGCGATCGAACATGCCGTAGTCACGGATCACGCCAGCTACGCGCAGCCGGTATGTGTCGAACACACCCGCGCGGCCCTTGGCCTGGGTCCGGCGGTGATTGGCGTGATTGCGCCAGCGGGCCACGGCCTCCTCGTCGCGCCAGAAGGACAGCGACAGGATCTTGGACCGGTCGGTCAGACTCTGAAACCGCTCGACCGAGATGAAGCCGTCGATTTTCTCGAGCTCGGGCCGCAACGCGGCGGCGAGCTCCAGATATTCCTGCTGGCGCCCATCGGCGGGTACGACCTCGAAGATGACGGCGATCATTGGTAGGCCTCCAGAGCGGGGCAGCACACGCGACCCCTGGAAAAGCATCACGCCCTGCGTTGCGCTGTTCGCAAACGACCTTGCTCCCGCGGCCGGATGCAATAAGATGCATACCAACGAACAAGGACCGGCTCAACGCCGTCAGACGAGGGAGAGTCGACCCATGGCGGATGCGGTTTGTGCGATCATCGGGATGGTGCTGATGATCGGCTTCCTTTCGGCGATTGCCGGCAAGCTCGGTGAGACATCGCTATGGATCGTGTCGATCATCGGCATCGTTCTGATGGCGATCGCGTTCTGGCAGGATGCTTTCGCTCCGCTACTGCGGCGCCCCCGGCGGAATGAGAGCTGATCCGCCGGTTCGCGACGAGAGCGCTGCTGCATTGAAGGGCGACTGGGCGACGAGGAGTGCCGTCGCCCAGCGAGCAGCCCGATTATAATGACTACCGCGCGTCAGCCTTTTGCCAGCTGGTCGAGCAGCGCTCGAGCCGTCCGCAGCAGGCGCGCGTCGTCGTTCACTGGCCCCACGAGCTGAAGTCCGAGGGGCAATCCGTCAGGTGACTGCAGCACAGGCATGGAAAGTGCGGGCATGCCCAGCAGCGTCCAAAGTGTGCAGAACAGCGGGTCGCCAGTCGCAGTCAGGGTTTTGGGCGCACTGCCGATGGCGGCGGGTGTGATGATGGCGTCGTAGTGGTCGAAGATGGCAGCCAGATCGAGCCGTAGCCGGTCACGCAGCTCAAGTGCCGCGAGATAGTCGGTTGCCGGTACGCGGCGACCCTCGTCGAGGAATTCGCGCAAGCGCGCGCTCGATGCGTCCTCGCTGCCGCGCGCGACATGCCGGCCGAGATTGTGAGCCATTTCCGCCGCCATGATCGCCCGCTGGGCATCCCAGGCGTCCGCGAGGCTGTCGGGCAGCTCGATGACTCCGGCCGCATCCCCCAGGTCCGCGATGACCTCCTCGAAAATGGCGCGCGTCGAGGGGTCCGCCTTATCCCACATCGGAGTCCTGACCAGCCCGAATTTCGGCGGCAGCGGCGGCTTCTCGGCAAGTACAGGGCGGAAATTCGGGGTCGCGACGGGGCGGGTGTCGGGATCGCGCGGATCGTAGCCGGCGAGGACATCCAGAAGGAGGGCTGTGTCGTCCAGCGTCCGCGCGAAGACACCGACGTGATCGAGCGTCCGCGACAGCTCCAGCACGCCACCGCGGGAAATCAGGCCGTGCGTCGGCTTCGCACCGAAAACACCGCAGAATGATGCGGGCCGGATCATCGAGCCGTTGGTCTGCGAGCCGATTGCCAGCGGAACCATGCCGGCGGCCACGGCCGCTGCGGAGCCCGACGACGAGCCGCCCGGGGTGCGCTCCAGATCGTGCGGATTGCGCGTCGGGCCGGGGTGGAAGTAGGCGAATTCCGTCGTCACCGACTTGCCGATGATGACCGCGCCGGCGCTGCGCAGCCGGGCGACAGCGGTCGAGTCCGCGCGCGGGCGACGGCCGGCCATCAGCGGCGAGCCGTTCTCCGTCGGGTAATCGTGGGTATCGAAGATGTCCTTTATCGCAACGGGGATCCCGTGCAGAGGACCGGTTGGCAGCCCATTACGCCGCCGCTCGTCGAGATCGCGTGCCTGCGCCAGCGCGTGCGCCCGGTCGAGATGCGCGAAGGCTCGCACATCCTTGTCGAGCTCGGCAATCCGGTCGAGGCATGCGGTCGTGTACTCCTCGGCGGAAAGCGCGCCACGGGTGATCTCGCGGTGCGCCTCGGTTGCTGTCAGCGCGCTGAGTTCTGGTCCTGGCATTTCCTCAATTTCCGTAGAGCATGTTCGGTAGCCACATCGCGATGGCCGGGAACAGATGGACCAAGGTCATCGTGATGAAGACCATGACCACGAACGGCAGCGAGCCACTGAAGATTTGCGTCAGCTTCACGTGCGGTGGTGCGACGCCCTTCAGGTAGTACGCGGCCATGGCCATCGGCGGCGTATTGAACGATGTTTGGATATTGAGTGCAACCAGAATGCCGAAGATGATCGGGTCGATATTGAACGTCTTCAGGAGGGGCAGGAAGATCGGCACGAAGATGATGATGATCTCCGTCCACTCGAGCGGCCAGCCGAGCAGGAAGATGATCCCCTGAGCGATAATGAGGAACATCGTCGGCGACAAGTTCAGCGCCTTAACCCAGTTTTCGATCACCTCATGGCCGCCGAGATAGGAGAACACCGATGAAAACGTCCACGAGCCGATGAAGAGGAAGCAGACCATCGCCGACGTGCGCGCGGTAAGATATACGGACTCCTTCAGGCGCTCGAACGTCAGCGACCGATAGCAGGCGGCAAGCAGCAGAGATCCGGCTGCACCCACCGCTGCAGCCTCGGACGGCGTTGCGAGACCGAACAGGATCGCACCGAGAACCGAGCTGATCAGGATCGCGAGCGGGAAGAACGATGTCAGCAGCGCCGCCATGACCTTCGACAACGGGACCGGCTGCTCCAGCTCCGGCGGCTTCGGTGCCAGGCTTGGATTGATCAAGGCACGAATGATCACATAGACGACGTAGAGGCTGGCAAGCAGGAATCCCGGCAGGAACGCGGCCGCGTAGAGCTTGACGACAGATGTCGCCGTCGTCGCTCCGTAGAGAATGAGAAGCACACTGGGCGGGATCATGATCCCGAGACAGCCGCCGGCACAAACCACGCCGGCAGCAAGCCGGGCATCATATCCGGCGCGCAGCATGGCCGGGAACGCAAGCAGGCCCATCAGTGTGACCACGGCGCCGACGATGCCGGTGGCTGTCGCGAAGAGGGCACAGGTGACGAGTGTCGCCACCGCGAGTGAGCCCGGTACGTGCCGGGCTGCGAGCTGGATCGAATGAAACAATCGATCCAGGATATTCGACCGCTCGACCACGTAGCCCATGAACAGGAACAGTGGCACGGCCGTCAGGACATCGTTCTGCAGAATGTCAGCGGTATTGGTGACGAGCAGATCGAAGATCCGCGTTCCCATCGCGAAGTAGCCGAAGAAGATGGCCATAGCGATGAGGGTGAAGGCGATCGGGAAGCCGAGCAGAATGACGAAGATGAACAGCCCCAATTGGAGCATGCCGATTTCTGGATTGGTCATGTCACGCGGCTCCAACAGCTGACTGCTGACCTGTGGACTGCGCGCGCGCTTCCTGATCGGCCAGAATTGCGGATTCCATTTCTTCGACGTCGTGCAGCCGCTGCGGCCAGGCCCCATCCCGCAAACAGATGATGCATCTGATGGTCTCGGCGACGCCCTGAAGCAGCATGCCGAGCGCGGTGATCGGAATAAGAGCCTTCAGGGGCCAGATGGGTATTCCGGCCGGGCTGTAGACCGAGACTTCCTGGATCAAGTACGAGGTCATGGCGTACGGGATCCCGTATATGAGGAGCGCCAGGAACCCTGGAAAAAAGAAGATGAGGTACAGGACGAGGTCGATCCCAGCCTGGGTGCGGGTCGGCAGCAGGCGGTAGACGACGTCGCCGCGCACATGGCCATTGCGGGAGAGCGTATAGGCACCCGCCATCATGAACAGTGCACCGTACATGCAGTAGGAGACGTCGAATGCCCAGCTCGTAGGCATGCGCAGGACATAGCGCATGAACACTTCGTAGCAGGTGCCGAGCGTCAGCACGACAATGCACCAGCCGAAGGCTTTACCCACAGCAGCGCTCAGGCGGTCGATGAAGAAGAGAAAGCCGACCACGGATTTTCTCGCAAGTCAGGGTTGATCTGGGCACGCCGCACCAGCCGAGACCTTCACGGGTCCCGGCTGGCGCATTGCATGGATGTCGGCTAGGTCTTGAGCGGGCCGAAGTGATGCTCGTAGGCGGTCTTGTAGTCGGCTTCGTTGTTGAAGTGATAGAAGCCGACCCGCTTGGCCCACGCCTTCTGGCTGTCGAGCACTTTCTTGATGAACGGACCCTGAGCGGAGTCTTTCACCAGGTCAGCCTCGACCTGATCCCATGCCTTGAGCTGTGCCTGGAAGACCGAGGTTGGCGTGCGCTTCACCTGCACCTTGTCCTTCTCGACCAGATTCTGCAGGTCCTCCGAGTAGGAGTGCCAGGCCTTCCACTCGTTGTCGGCGGTCGCCGCGCGCACGGCGTACTTGAGGATCGATTGCTGCTCCTTCGCCAGGCTCTCGAATTTCGTCTTGTTGAACAGGATCTCGAACGACTCTGCAGCCTGATGGTAGGAGCCCATGTAGTAGAGCTTGGCCACGTCCTGGGCGCCGAAGCGGCGGTCGGAGGTCGGGTTGTTGAACTCGAACGCTTCGATCACGCCGCGCTCCATGGCGGGAAGAATTTCAGGCCCGGGGAGCTGGGCGACGCTGACGCCCATTGCCTGGAACATGTTCGTCGCAAGGCCGACCGTGCGGTATTTCAGGCCCTTCATGGAATCCGGACCCGCGACCTCGTTCTTGAACCAACCCAGTGGCTGAGTGGGCATTGCGAAGCCGAGGAAACCGACGACGTTCAGCTTCAGGACATCCTGGATGAGCTCGTTGTAGAGCTTCAGGCCGTCACCGTAGTAGGCCCAAGACAGCATCTGGTTGCCGTTGAAACCATAGGCCGGGCCGGTGCCGAACAGCGATGCGGCCCGATGCTTGCCATACCA
>JAEZHL010000339.1 GCA_023416575.1 Pseudomonadota bacterium | reverse complement strand
CGCTCTGACCAAGGAGAAGTACGACGAGACGCAGCAGATCCGGTTCGGCGCTTCGACCAAGTTCTGAGCGGACAGCGGCAGATACAGAGTTCAATCCGGGCTGCCAGCTGGTGCTGGCGGCCCGGATTTCGTTTGAGCTTGGAGTTGGGGTGGGGTGCGTAGGAGCGTCGTCGCGCGGGAGTTAGGCTCCACTGATGGGGCGCAATCTCTGATCGGAGATTGGCCACCTCGCGTAGCGCGACGTTAGCGGTGGATGACGAATGCAATGTCTGCTGGCGATCTCCGGAACGTCCCCGGATCGCTCTGCCTCCGCCAGTTTGCGGTCGCAGTCGTCGCGGTAGCCTTGTGAGGGGCGGATTTTTCGTCTAGACGGTGCAGTCCACGATCTGGGCGGGGTGAGACATTCCAAATCCCGTCTCCTGTCTCTTGCGCACATCGACTTCGTTGGGAGCAGTGGTTGACTGGCGGCCTTGCCCTGCGAGAGTGAGCTGATGGAACACCCGGGATTTTTCGAGCGGGCTGGCCCGTTCACACTGGCCGAGGTGGCGCGTGCCACCGGGGCGGAGCTGGCGCCCGGCGCGGACGGTGGGCAGATGGTCCACGATGTCCGCAGCCTCGCCGACGCGGCTGGCGGTGACATCACCTTTCTTGATAACCGCAAGTACCTGCCGCAGCTGCAGACCACCCGAGCCGGTGCATGCCTGGTGACGCCGGCCTTCGCAGCTCGCGTTCCGGATGGCACCGCGGCCCTGCTGACGCGGGCGCCTTACCGCGGTTTTGCGCTGGCGCTGCAACTCTTCTACCCCGACGCCATGCGGCCCATGGTGACGCGCGCGAGTGGGACGACGCTGGTCGATCCGAGCGCGCGGCTGGAGGAGGGTGTGACGGTCGAGCCCGGCGCCATCATCGGGCCGGAGGCGGTGATCGGTCGCGGCACACGCGTTGCGGCCGGCGCCGTGGTCGGCTACCGCTGCGCGATCGGGCGCGATTGTTTCATCGGACCGCAGTCGACAGTGACGCATGCCCTGATGGGCGATCGCGTAATCGTGCACGCCGGCGTGCGCATCGGGCAGGACGGTTTCGGCTTCGCGATGGGACCACAGGGGCACCTCAAGGTGCCGCAGATCGGCCGGGTCATCATTCAGGACGACGTCGAGATCGGCGCCAACACGGCAATCGACCGCGGGGCGCTCAATGACACGATCATCGGCGAGGGCACGAAAATTGATAATCTCGTGCAAATCGGGCACAACGTGGTGATCGGCAGGCACTGCGTCATCTGCGGTCAGGTCGGCATTGCCGGCTCGGCGGAGCTCGGCGATTTCGTCGTCATGGGCGGCCAGTCCGGAAGCGTCGGGCACATCAAGATCGGGACCGGCGCGCAGGTCGCGGGTGGGTCACACCCCAAGGACGACGTGCCGGCCGGCGCGCGGGTTGGCGGCACGCCGGCACGCCCGCTGAAGGATTGGGCGCGGGAGTTGACCGTGCTCAGCCGACTTGGCCGGCAGGGCTTGGCCGGACGCGACGCTGACGAGGACGGAAAGTAGCGCATGCAAGTGATGGCACGTGTGTTGAGACAAGTCAGGTACGGAGTGCAGGTGTTATGAACGACGCGACAGCCAAAGGGCAGCTCGGCACGGCCGACATCGCGCGCCTTCTCAAGCTGCTGCCGCACCGGTACCCGTTCCTGCTGGTCGACCGCATGTACGACATGGATCGTGACGAATCCGCAGTCGGCATCAAGAACGTCACCATCAACGAGCCGTTCTTCCAGGGCCATTTCCCGAGCTTTCCGGTGATGCCGGGCGTGCTCATCATCGAGGGTCTGGCGCAGACGGCGGGCGCGCTGTGCGTGCATAGCCTCGGCGAGAGCTACCGGCCGCAGCTCGTCTATTTCATGGGCATCGACCGGGCCAAGTTCCGCAAGCCGGTGGTGCCGGGCGACCAGCTTCGATTTCATGTGCGCAAGATCCGCAGCCGGGGACGCGCGTGGCGCTTCTACGGCGAGGCGAAGGTTGACGGCAACGTGGTGGCGGAGGCTGAGATCAGCGCCATGATCGTGGATACCCCCGAGACCCAGGCGATCGCGAGCCAGAATGGCTGAAGCTGAGATCCATCCGACCGCAATCGTCGAGTCCGGAGCCACGCTCGGGGTCGGCGTGAAGATCGGCCCGTTCTGCATGGTCGGTCCCGAGGTGACGCTGGGCGATGGCTGCGAGCTCATCAGCCACGCAGTCGTTGCGGGCCGCACGACGATCGGCGCGCGCACCCGCATCTTCCCCTTCGCATCCATCGGCCATCAGCCGCAGGATCTGAAGTATCAGGGAGAGGCTTCGACCCTGACAGTCGGCGCCGATTGCCTGATCCGCGAAGGGGTGACGATGAACCCCGGCACGGAAGGCGGTGGCCTGAAAACAGTGGTCGGCGACCGCTGCGCGTTCCTGGCCAACTCGCACGTCGGGCACGACTGCCACGTCGGCAACGGCGTGATCTTCTCCAATAACGTCATGCTGGCCGGGCACTGCACGGTCGGCGACTTCGCCATCATCGGCGGCGGCGCGGCGGTGATCCAGTTCGCCCGGGTCGGCGCGCACTCGTTCCTCGGCGGCATGTCGGGGCTCGAGAACGACCTCATCCCGTATGGGATGGCGCTCGGCAATCGCGCGCACCTGTCGGGCCTCAACATCGTCGGGTTGCAACGGCGTGGGTTCTCGCGGGAGGTGATCCACGACCTCAGGCGCGCATACCGGCTGCTGTTCGCGGCCGAGGGCACGCTGAAGGAGCGGGTGGACGACGTCGCGGCCGAGTTCGAGAGCCATGCCCTGGTGCAGGAGATCGTCGCGTTCATCCGGGCCGGCGGCAAGCGCTCCTTGTGCACGCCGCGCGATGCCGAGGGCTGATGGTGACGACGGGCGGCGGGCCGCTCGGGATTCTCGCCGGTAACGGCCGGCTGCCGCTGGAGGTTGCGGACGCGGTTCGCGCCTCAGGCCGGCCCGTGCATCTTGTCGGCATCCTCGGCGCGGCCGAGCCTGGGATCGAGCGCCACTCTCA
>JAEZHL010000331.1 GCA_023416575.1 Pseudomonadota bacterium | reverse complement strand
TCTGAGCGCCGGTGAAACGGTGTTTCACGTGCGGTTCGACCTCAGGGGAGACACAATTCTCGGTTGATCACCGCGCTGTCGCTAATCTCGTCTTCGGGATGGTCATGCTGATCGGCGCGAAACGATGGGGATGCTGGGCGCGGCTTCTTGCCTGCGTGCTGGCGCTCGTGTTCGCGATCGCACCCGTCGCGCACCTGCTGCACCCACACAGTCCTAGCGCTCATGCATCGCAAAGTGGCGTGAAAACTCACCAGCACGCCAGAGTGTCGGGCCATGACTTAAGCCATGCCCGGGCAGCTTCCCCGGAGGAAGCACAAGGCTGTCCGGCTAGCTCCGGCCAATTCTGCGCTGACTGTAGTTTTTGTTGTCATCCGACCTTCCGCGTCGTTGCAGTTGACGACGGTAGCATCGCCTTCCCATCCGCCGAGATTTGGTTCCTGTCAGTAATCCCGGAAGGGGTTCATCCAGATGTGTTGCCCCGACCGCCGCAACGTGGCGGCGGATCACTGCGTTTCGAATGCATCTGACGTGGTCTTTCCAAGCTGTGCGCGGCACGCGGCGCGACCACGCATCCCCAATCTTAATTTTCGGAAGAGACACATGAAAACTGCGATTCGAACCCTCGCGATCACGATCGCCTTGGCGCTTGCCACCACGGCTGGTTCGGCTCTTTCCCAATCTTCCTCTGACACACACATGAAGCACGGCGGATCAGGCATGCCTCATCATGGGCACGAGACGGGCCAAGTGGAGACGAATCTGGACCCGGTGGCGAGGGCGTTCGCGGAGGTCAATGCCCGCATGCATGCCAACATGGATATCCCTTTCTCTGGAGACGCCGACGTCGACTTCGCAAAGGGAATGATTCCGCATCATCAGGGCGCGATCGACATGGCGCGCATCGTCCTCGAGCACGGCAAGGACCCTGAGATCAGGAGACTCGCCAGCGGGATCATCGCGGCTCAAGAAAAGGAAATCGCCATTTTGCAGAATTGGCTGAACAAGCGAGGCAGGTAGCCTTGCTCCGGCCGCCGGTGTTCAATTCGGCACCGGCGGCTTCGCGGCTGCGGCCAGGTAATTGACGTCAGTGTCCGAAGCGAGGGACCAGCGGTTGGACAACGGGCTATAGATCAACCCCTCGAACACGGGCCAGTGTAATCCGGCCGCCCTGCAGTGCTCCGACAGCTCGTCCGGCGTCACGAATCGGTCCCATTGATGGGTGCCGATCGGTAGCCAGCGCAGAACGTACTCGGCGCCGATGATGGCCAGCGCGTAGGCCTTCAGCGTCCGGTTGAGTGTCGAGAGGATGAGCAGCCCGCCCGGGCGAACCAGC
The DNA here is from genome assembly GCA_023416575.1 of Pseudomonadota bacterium. GTDB lineage: Bacteria > Pseudomonadota > Alphaproteobacteria > Rhizobiales > Hyphomicrobiaceae > ZC4RG25. Next base: position 3,263 of record JAEZHL010000331.1, on the reverse strand, counting down.
GCCGCGCAGGTCGCGACGAAGGCACGCTGATCCGGCACGTGCTCGATGACTTCCAGGCAGACGACCGCGTCGAATTCTGCCCTTTCGGCAACAAGGTCCTCGGCGCGGCACGCGCGGTAGTCCACATCGAGGCCCTGGGGCTCGGCATGCCGGCGGGCGACGGCAATGTTCTCCTCGGCCGGATCAATGGCCGTCACGCGGGCGCCGAGCCGTGCCAAGGGCTCGGAGATCAGCCCACCACCACATCCGATGTCGAGGATGGAGAGTCCGGACAGGGGCCTTGCCGAGCGCTCCGGGAGGCCGAAGTGCTGCACGAGTTGGGTGCGGAGGAACGAGAGCCGGGCCGGAGCCAGCTTGTGAAGCGGGCGGAATTCGCCGTTCGGGTCCCACCAGCGCTCTGCAAGGCGGGCGAACCGGTCGACTTCGTTCGGATCTATCGTACCCTGGACGGGCTTGTCGGTGTTCATGGCCCCGATCTCGCGTTCGACTCATATACATTGTCAAGGACTGTCGCATTGGTTGCAGCCCTGGTGCGTTAACGTTATGAGTACGGCCCGATCGGGTCATCCCAACGAAGCGATGGAGAAGCTCCGGTCGCCTGCCTCTCTTGCCGTCGTGGCACTGGATTGAAGGCGATCGGCGCAACGGGTAGGCGCATGGCAGTCGTAGTGATGAAATTCGGCGGTACGTCCGTTGCAACGCTTGAGCGTATTCGCAACGTGGCTCGCCATGTCAAACGCGAGGTGGATGCCGCCAACCAAGTGGCCGTCGTGGTCTCGGCCATGGCGGGGCAGACCAATCAGCTCGTCGGGTGGGTGCGGGAAGCGTCCCTGATCCATGATGCGCGCGAGTACGACGCGGTGGTCGCCTCCGGCGAGCAGGTGACGGCCGGGCTGCTTGCCATCGTCTTGCAGAGCATGGGAATTCCGGCTCGCTCGTGGCAGGGCTGGCAGATCCCGATCATCACCGACAAGTCCCATGGTGCGGCCCGCATCCTGGACATTCAGGCCGACGAGATCCGCCAGCGCCTGTCGCAGGGCGAGGTCGCGGTGGTAACCGGGTTCCAAGGGATCGAGCCGGAGCGTAACCGGATCGCTACGCTGGGACGTGGCGGCTCCGATACCAGCGCCGTCGCGATGGCCATCGCGCTTGGCGCGGACATTTGTGATATCTACACAGACGTGGATGGCGTCTACACGACGGACCCTCGCATCGTTTCGACTGCCCGCAGGCTGCCGCGGGTGTCTTACGAGGAGATGCTGGAGATGGCATCTCAGGGCTCCAAAGTGCTACAGACACGATCTGTCGAGCTGGCGATGGTTCACCGCATGCGCACGCGCGTGCTGTCGAGCTTTGCCGATCCCGAAGCCATTGAACCGCTCCGCACCAATGCGGAATGCCAAAACATCGGCACGATAGTTTGCGACGAGGAAGAAATCGTGGAGAGCCAGGTTGTCAGCGGCATTGCCTACGCCAAGGACGAGGCGAAGGTCACGATCATGCAGGTGGCCGACAAACCTGGTGTCGCAGCCAGCATTTTTGGGCCGCTGGCCGAAGCCAATGTCAATGTGGACATGATCGTCCAGAACCTGTCGGCTGATGGCAGGCATACCGACATGACCTTCACGGTCGGCGCGGCCGAGCTGCCGAAGACGCTCGAGGTGCTGCGCAGCGTGAAGTCCGAGATCGGCTACTCGGAGATCAAGAGCTCGGCCGACGTTGTGAAGATTTCGGTCATCGGCGTCGGCATGCGCAGCCACGCAGGTGTTGCCGCCCAGATGTTCAAGGCGCTGGCCGAGAAAGGCATCAACATCCTGGCGATCACCACGTCCGAGATCAAAATCAGCGTGTTGATCGATGCCGCCTATGCCGAACTGGCCGTGCGGACCTTGCATACTCTCTACGGGCTCGACAAAGATTAGCTGAGGTGGCCCGTCCTCTGCGCGGGCCTCCAGAGGTGCTTCAGGAAGGCTCGGGTCAGGAGGGGGCCCCGCAGTCCTGTTAACCTCACCGTCTGTGACGGATAACTGAACGGCAGCCGCCATGCAGACGAGACGCGGGGACGACCCGCGCACATTACCGACCGAGCCTGCGCTGCGCGTCATCCTGCGGCGCCTGCGCGAGATCATGGCTGAACCGGGTGATGGACAGTCCCGGCTCGACAAGATCGTGCGCCAGATCTCGGGATTGATGGTTGCCGAAGTCTGCTCGATCTATTTGAAGCGCCAGGACGGCTCGCTCGAGCTGTTTGCGACCGAGGGACTGAACAAGGAGGCGGTGCACAGCCTCCGCATGATGCGCGGCGAGGGCCTCGTTGGCCGCTGCGCAGAATTCGCCGTTCCGGTCAACGAGCCGGATGCCCAGCATCACCCCGCCTTCTCATATCGCCCGGAGACGGGCGAGGAGATCTATCACTCGATGCTCGCCGTGCCCATTCTGCGCGGCGGATCGGTGCTCGGAGTCCTTGCCGTCCAGAACCGGACACGGCGCGAGTACTCCGACGAAGATGTCGAGGTCTTGCTGACGACGGCCATGGTCGTCGCTGAGCATATTGTGTCCGGGGCCGTTGCCGGTGCCGGTGCCGCCGCCGAGATCACGCGTTCGCTCACCGGCGTCGTTTGCGGCGAGGTGATCTCCGAAGGCATCGCGCTGGGCCATGTCGTGCTGCACGAGCCGCGCGTGGTCGTCACCAGGCTTCTTGCCGAGGACGTATTCGAGGAGCAGCAGCGCCTCGCGGCGGCGGTGCACACCCTGCGGACGAGCCTCGATGAGCTGTTGAGCGCCGAGTCGCTGGCTCAGGCCGGCGATCACCGTGAGGTGCTCGAGGCCTACCGCATGTTCGCCGACGATCGCGGCTGGGTGCGGCGGATGGAAGCAGCTGTGCGTGAGGGTCTGACGGCTGAAGCGGCCGTTGAGCGCGTCCAGAACGCGACCCGCACGCGCATGCTGCGCCAGAACGATCCCTATTGGCGGGAGCGGCTGCGCGATCTTGACGACCTCTCCGATCGGTTGCTGCGGATCCTGGCGGGGCGTTCGACTGCGGCGCGGGAAGGGTTGGAGCTGCCGAGCGATACGATCCTCGTCGCGCGCACGATGGGACCGGCCGAGCTCTTGGACTACGACCGTTCGAGACTGCGCGGCCTCGTCATCGAGGAGGGCAGCGGACAAAGCCACGTCGCGATCGTCGCCAGAGCGCTGGGCCTGGCCGCCGTCGCGGAGGCGAAGGGGATCGTCGAGCGCGTCTCGACGGGCGATCCGGTCAT
>JAEZHL010000284.1 GCA_023416575.1 Pseudomonadota bacterium | reverse complement strand
GTTGGAGGCCGCGAGAGCATCTGCGATGATGCCCTCGAGCTCAGCCTGTGTCATCGAAACCGTCTTGCTCATAGGCCAGCCTTCGTCAGCTCCCGCAGTACGTTCTCGACGGTGACCGTACTGATGCGCGCGTTGGACTCGAGTGTCACGCCGGCGACGTGCGGCGTCAGGATGATGTTTGGAACGTCGCGGAATACGGCCGCCGTCGCTTGATCAATGGGCTCCACCGTGAACACGTCGATAGCGGCGCCGCCGAGGTGCCCGGAGCGCAAGGCATCGGCCAACGCGGGCTCGTCGACGATGCCACCACGGGCCGTATTGATGAGGATTGCGCCCTTTCTCATACGGGCCAGCTCCGACGCGCCGATGAGGCCGCGCGTTTGCGGCGTCAACGGGCAATGCAGAGAGATAATGTCGGAGGTATCGATCACCTCGTCGAGTGTGGCGCGTTCGGCATGTTCCCAGGCGGGGCTGTCGGCGTGCAGATATTCGTCGAACGCCACCACATGCATGCCGAGCCCGCGCGCCCTGACACCGACCGTCTGGCCGATGGAGCCATAGCCGATGATTCCGAAGCGGCGGCCTGCGGCCTCGCCGCCACGGCTCATCGCCTCGCGCGGCCACTCACCGGCGGCGACCCGGGCGGAACTCAGATAGGCGGGGCCGCGCAGCAGCAGCAGCATCGTCGCCATGACATACTCCGCCACGGACACGGCATTGGCGCCGATGGCCGGGCAAACCACGACATTGCGCGCCTTGCAGGCCGCCATGTCGATGTTGTCGAGGCCGACACCGAGCCGCCCGATCACCTTCAGGTTCGGCGCCTTGTCCAGCAGCGCCACATCGACTTGGGTGCGATTGCGCACGATGAGCGCGACGGCTCCTGCGGCCAGCGCCTCGAGCTCGGCCCGCCTGTTCCACAGCCCCGTGTCGACGTGGACCTGATACCTCTGCTTCAGAAGCTCGACGGGATCGGCATCTAGAAATTCCGTGACGACGATGTCGGCCATGGCTCAATCCAACTCCAGGCGGCGTTGCATATCAGCGAACAGCGCCGGCTTCAGCTCCATGCCGATACCCGGCACGTCCGGCAGGCGGGCAAACCCGTCCACGATCGGCATGTTGTCGGCGAACCCGCCATAGGGCTGGAACACGCCGGGATAGCTTTCCGAGCCGCCGAGCTGCAATCCGGCCGCCATGTTGAGTGCGAGCTGGTGACCGCCATGCGGGATGAGCCGCCGCCGCGACCACCCCAGGCTGTCCACGACATCGAGCACGCGCAGATATTCCGTCAGCCCGTAGGACAGCGCCGGATCGAGCTGCACCCAGTCGCGATCCGGCCTCAGGCCGCCGTAGCGCAAGAGATTGCGCGCATCGATGGCCGAGAAGAGGTTCTCGCCAGTCGCGATCGCGCCGCGGTAATGCTCCGCGAGCACCGCGTTGAGCTGATAGTCGAGCGGATCGCCGGGCTCCTCGTACCAGAAGAGACCGTAGGGCTGCATCGCCCGACCATAGGCGAGCGCCGTATCGAGATCGAAGCGGCCGTTGGCATCGACGGCGAGGTTCTCGCCGCGCCCGACGACTGCGAGCACCGCCTCGATGCGCTTCACGTCGAGCGCGAGGTCGGCACCGCCGATCTTCATCTTGACCACCCGGTAGCCCTGCTCCTGGTAGCCACGCATCTCAGCCTGAAGACCTTCGATTTCCTTGCCGGGGTAGTAATAGCCACCGCCCGGGTACACGAGCACCTTCTCGTCGAAGCGGCCGCCGTTGAAACGGTCGGCGAGCAGGCGCCACAGCGGCTGGCCCGCGATCTTCGCCACGGCATCCCACACGGCCATATCGAGCGCGCCCGCCGCATGCGCCCTATCGCCGTGCCCGCCCGGCTTCTCATTGGCCATGAACGTCCGCCAGATGGCGAACGGGTCGAGATTGTCCCGCTCAGGATCGATCAGCGCATTGCTGTCGGCGGCCATCAGCCGTGGGATAAACCGCTCGCGCAGGATGCCGCCTTGCGCGTAGCGGCCGTTCGACAGGAAGCCATAGCCGATGACCGGCTTTCCCTCCCGGATCACATCTGTCTCGACGGCCACCAGGCTCGCCGTCATAGCCGAGAAGGAAATGTATGCGTTCCGGATATTGGAGGAGATCGGCGCTGTGGCTTCGCGGATGCGGGTGATTTTCATCGGCTCGCTTTGGTCCTTCTGAAGGGCCTCGCCCACGTTCGAGGGCTGGTCCCCTTGGCCGGCGGCTGCACTGACGCGATCTGCATCCCGGCCACAAGACCCGGAACCCTGGACGGAATTGACCGAGTTCGGCCAGCGACCAGGGTCGTCCCGGTGCACGTCACCAGGATAACCCTCTTGGCCTACGAGCCCATCGCATCAGAGGTATCGGGCCGGGAAGCCTAGTCCCGGCCCGCATTGCGCGATCACGCGCTGCGATAGAGCTTCGTCATCACGAACTCGCGATGCCCGAGCGCCTCGGCAGCGGTCAGGCGGCCGTT
>JAEZHL010000205.1 GCA_023416575.1 Pseudomonadota bacterium | reverse complement strand
CGGCGACGCGTCGCGCCTTTGCCTGATCAGGATCGCTCATCAGCTCGCCCAGCCGTTTCGGTGTGATCTGCCAGCACAGACCCCAGCGGTCGCGGAGCCAGCCGCATTGCTCGATCGATCCGCCTTCGCCCAGTGCGCTCCAGAGCTTGTCGATCTCAGCCTGGGTCTCACACTCGACGATGATCGAGAAGCTGTGATTGAACGGATCGAGCGGCCCCGCCTCGATGGCCATGTAACGCTGGTCGCCGAGCGAGAACCCGGCCAGCTTCACGCTGCCAGCCGGACCACTCGGCGTATCGGAGGGAATGGTCGTCAACCACTCCAGCGACGAGCCAGGGATGAGGGACGTGTAGAAGCGGACGGCAGCCTCCATGTCCTTCTCGAACCAGAGGTGCTGCTTCACCGTCGGCATGTTGCTTCCTCCTTACGCCTTGCGAGGGCCGACAAGGCCGAAAAGCGCTCCCTGCGGGTCGCTGGCGATGATGATGTGAATGTTGCCCGGCACTTCAGCGGGACCATAGTGAATGACGCCCCCTTTCTCCTTGACGGCAGTCGCGGCGACATCGATGTCCTCAACTCCGAAATAGAAGGTCCATCTCGGCGGAGGCCCGTCCTCCCGCCGCCGCATGATCGCACCGAATGCGCGCCCGTCCTGCTCGATGAACTGATACTCGCCCATCTCTCCCATCGGCATGGCATCACCCTTCTCCCAGCCGAAACGGCCGCGATAGAAGGCCAGCGCCGCAGCGGGGTCGCTGGTGGCGAGCTCGTTCCAATGGCAATGCCCGATCCTGCTCGGTGCGAACGATATGCTGGTGCCTTCCATAGCGCCGCGCATCACGTAGAACGTTGCGCCTTGCGGATCGGCGAGCATCGCGAAGCGGCCGACGCCGGGAATATCGGTCGGCGGCACGTGCTGGGTTCCTCCAGCCTCGATGACATCAGCTGCCGCCCTGTCGACATCGTTGACACCGACATAGCCAAGCCATCCGGGACGCGCGCCCTGGCATCGGGCTTCCTCCGGAATTGTCATCAACCCTGCGACGTCGGCCCCGCCGATCCCAAAGATGCGATAGGCTCCTCCCGCGTTGTCACATTCACGGCAGCCCCACCCGATCACGGCGCCATAGAAATCGGCGGCCGCGTCGAGGTCGGACGTCATCAGCTCGTACCAGATGAATTCCCCGTGTTTATTCATCTCTTGCTCCCATCAGACGTCGAGGATCGGTACGAAGCCGCCGAAGATCATGCGCTTGCCGTCGAAAACCGGCGTGGAGGCGAATGCCTTCATGCGCGGGTCGGCCATCATCTTCTTGTTGGCAGAGTCGCGAACATCTTTTGACGGATACTCGATCCAGCTGAGGACAACCACCTCGCCCTCCTGCGCCTTGACGGCACCGCGGAAGTCGGTGAGCTTGCCATCGGGAACATCGTCGCCCCAGCATTCGACGACGCGGATCGCTCCGAATTCCTTGAACAACGCAGATGTTTCGGTTGCAAGCAGGCGGTATGCCTCCTTATTGGATTCCGGCACCGCGACGACAAACCCCTCCACATACTTCATGCGCGTTCTCCTGTGCTGGGCACGACCTCTTCGCCGAAACGTCCGCCCAATTTTACGTTGATATCAACATTGATGACGCCAGCAATGTGGCCCTGGCTTGACGCGCCGTATCGACTACCAGCATATTAGTTTGATATCAACACAAGAAGTGCCATGTCAGACCGAGTTGCCCTAGAGACCACACTCATGGTGCGCGACACCTGCCTGTGTCTCCATGTGCAGCGCGCGGCTCGCGCGCTTGCGCGCCGTTTCGACGAAGCGCTGCGCCCGGTCGGGCTGACCAACGGTCAGTTCTCGCTTCTTATGGCACTCAACCAGCCAAAGCCACCGGCAATAGGACCAGTGGCGCAACTGCTGGCCATGGATCGGACCACTTTAACGGCTGCGCTCAAGCCGCTCGAACGCGACGGGCTCGTGAAAATCGTGCCGGATGCCGATGATCGTCGCAGCCGCCGGTTGATCCTGACCGACAAGGGCCACCGCATATTGGCCTCAGCGGTGCCGATCTGGGAGAGGGTTCACGCCGCAATCGGAACCGGAATAGCCGGGTTGCCCTGCGATGAACTGCGGGTTGCGTTGCTCGCTCTTTGTTAGCCACTGCGCCGAGGGCTGCGTCCCGCACTCCGCTCCGACAGCATTGCTGCGGACTCAGACGACTGGACGAATGGCAACCGGGTCGCGCATGAGCGGTTGCCCATCGCGCTAAAAAAAATCCGCTCACGATGTCGAACTCGCGACGGCTCATCCGACGTGTGGGTAGGGGCGGGCGCAGGCCCGGCTCTTGAGACCGGAACCTGAAAGGAAGACGACGATGCGATTCATGGTGTTGGTCAAGGCGACGAAGGATTCCGAAGCTGGCGTGATGCCCTCCGACGAGGCCCTGTTGGAGATGGGGAAGTTCAACGAGGAGATGATGAAAGCTGGCGTCTTGCTCGCGGGCGAGGGGCTCAAGCCGACGTCGAAGGGCGCGCGCATCAGGTTTTCCGGCGACAAGCGCACTGTCATCGACGGCCCGTTCGCCGAAACGAAGGAGCTGGTCGCCGGATACTGGATCATCCAGGTCAGGTCTATGGCCGAAGCGATCGAATGGATGAGGCGCTGCCCTAAACCGCACCGCGAGGATTGCGAGATCGAAATCCGCCCGGTTTATGAGCTCGAGGACTTCGGCGACGGCCCGGGCGTCGAGTTTCACCGCAGGCTCGAAGAGCAGATGAAGGAGCAGTCATGATTAGCGGGGCAGGGTCGAATCGGCAGGCCAAAGGAAATTTCCTGGTCTGGTCCGTCGATCGATCCTGCGTTCCTGATTCGATGCTGAATGAGAGCTGGCCATTCGGTTTCAACCGCTGTCCCGGCTCCCAACGATATCTGAAAAGGGAAAACGACATGCGTTTTATGACGATGGTCAAGGCTGCGGAATCCTTCCGCCAGGGTCCACCGCCAATGGCACTCATGGAGGCTGTCGGGGCTCTCGCCGGAGAGGCTGCCAAAGCCGGTGTTCTGGTGGACATGGGTGGATTGCTGCCGACCGCAATGGGCGCCTCCGTGCGCCTTTCCGAGGGCAAATTGAGCGTCATCGACGGCCCATTCGCCGAGACAAAGGAGGTCGTTGGCGGCTACGCGATCTTCTCGGTGAGCAGCAAAGAGGAGGCGGTCGCGTGGGCGAAGCGCCTCATGGCGTTGCATCAGCAGCATATGCCGGATTGGGGCGGTGAAATCGAGATCCGCCAGCTCGATGGGGCGTAAGCGTCATTAGACGCGATGAGTTGCCCGGAAGCCTGTCCTTGCGTTAGTCGGTAGCCATGGCGGCTACCGACGTTCAGGCGACCATCGACGCTGTTTGGCGCATCGAGCAGGCACGGCTCATTGCCGGACTTGCGCGGATCGTGCGCGATGTCGGCCTCGCCGAGGAGCTGGCGCAGGACGCCCTGGTCGCGGCGCTGGAGCAATGGCCGGCATCTGGCATCCCGAGCAAGCCGGGCGCATGGCTCATGGCCGTCGGCAAGCATCGCGCGCTGGACCGGCTGCGCCGCGCCAAGCTGATCGAGCGCAAGCATGAAGAGGTCAGCCGCGATCTCGAGTTGGAAGTGGCCAGTGCGATGCCGGATCTCGACGCCGCGCTCGACGACGATATCGGCGATGATCTGCTGCGCCTCATCTTCACTGCCTGCCATCCGCTGCTCTCGACAGAAGCCCGCGTTGCGCTGACACTTCGCCTCATGGGTGGTCTCACAACGGACGAAATCGCGCGTGCCTTCCTCGTCCCGGAGGCAACGGTCGCGCAGCGGATCGTCCGGGCAAAGCGGACCCTTGCCGACAAGCGGGTTCCCTTCGAGGTGCCGCGCGGACCTGATCTCTCGCAGCGCCTCGCCTCGGTGCTCGAGGTCATCTATCTCATCTTCAACGAGGGCTACGCGGCGACCGCCGGTGACAGCTGGGTGCGCCCGCAGCTGTGTGAGGAGGCGCTGCGCCTCGGCCGCGTTCTGGCCGGGCTCGCATCGACCGAGCCTGAGGTGCATGGGCTGGTGGCGCTGATGGAGATCCAAGCATCACGCCTTCCAGCGCGGACCGACGCCAACGGCGATCCCATCTTGCTGCTCGACCAGAACCGCGCCCGCTGGGACCGTCTTCTGATCCAGCGCGGGCTCGCCGCCCTGGCGCGGGCCAACGTCTGCGCGAGGGAACAAGGCAAGCCGCTCGGGCCTTATGCGCTGCAAGCCGCGATCGGTGCTTGCCACGCGCAAGCGCCGACCGCGGACGAGACGGACTGGGCGCGCATCGTCGGCCTCTACGGCGCACTCGCAGCGCAAGTGCCCTCGCCGGTCATCGAACTCAATCGCGCCGTCGCGCTCGCAATGCTGCTTGGGCCCGTGGCCGGGCTCGAGATCGTCGACGCCCTGGCAGAGGAGCCAGCACTCAAGGCTTATCATCTGCTGCCGAGCGTGCGCGGCGATCTCCTGCACAAGCTCGGCCGCCTGGCCGAAGCCCGGCAGGAGTTTCAACGCGCCGCGTCCCTGACCCGCAACGCGCGCGAGCGCAAGCTGCTCGATGACCGGGCGGCGGCATGCGGCGACAGCTCAGCGGCGCAGGCGTCGGAGTGCTAAATCAGCCCGGGACCCTCAAGTCCGCACGTACCACTTCTCCGCCTCCATGACGATCGGCTCGCGGCCGTTGGGATACATGAAGCTGTCCACGGCCCAGCGCTGGCCGGAGTTCGTGTCCCGGATGACGGCGAAATAATGCGTCCATTTCAGCGGTGAGTCCTTGGCCATCGGCCGCAGCACCTCGTGATGGCGCAGCAGGCCGTTGGCCGCGAGCACGGAGAGATAGCTGGTCGTGTTCGTTGCTTCGTCGACACAATCCATCTGGCCAGGATCACCACCTCCGGCAAGATCGAGGCCAGCACGATCCCTCGACGTACCCGTTTCGCGGCCAACACGGGTCTCGATCCAGGCAATGGCTTTTTTTATGGCTTGGCGCTCCGCCGCGGGAGTGTCCGTCGTTCGCACCACGTTCATGATGGCGTCGATTTCGGAAATATCCCGATGCGTGAAGGTGAACGGGATTTTGTGGCGACAGCCATGCGCGCTGCAAACGGAAACCGTATTGCCACGCGGTGCCCGGGCATCAAATTGCAGATAATGCGGTGCCGGCGGCCCTGATCCGCCATAGCTACAGGCGGATAAAGCCAATGCGGAAAGGAGAAAGAAACCGCGGCGGTAAACAGCCCACGCGCGCACGCCGGGCGGTACTCGAAGAACTGACATTGCTACTCACGACTGAACCCCTCGCCCCGAGCAGACAATTCTCAGGTGTTGTTGGCTCCAGAGCGGCCGGATTCTGGCGGAGTCATGATGACTGATTCCGCCCGCACTTCTGGTGGATGTGCGAGATGCCAGCGCAGCAGCGCTCCGGCATTGGCCATGCGGCCCTCCGCAATCAGGTTCAAAAGCTGCAGGTGCTCGCGCGCATGGCGTCGGAGCCCCTCGTGATCGGCATAGGTGCGGTAGGCGAACAGCCGCCGGATCGAATTGACCCGCTTCAGCGCCTCGACATAGAACGGATTGCCGGCACCACGGACGAGCTCCTCGTGGAAATCGCACCCCACTTGGAAAATTTCGGCAATCG
>JAEZHL010000200.1 GCA_023416575.1 Pseudomonadota bacterium | reverse complement strand
GACGTTCATCCCAAAAATCGTCGCGATCCTGGTCGTGGCATCCTTCTCGGCGCCGTTCATCGGAGCGGTCATCTACACATTCGCCGAGCAGATCTACGCCCGCATCGAGCACGGGTTCTAGTCGGCGTTTGCAGAATGCATCCCGAGTGAACTCCTCGAAAATGATTGCGAGCGCTGGCTCCGTTGAGCCGTGTTAATTCTTAATTTGCTCCGGTATCTTCGGCAAAGCAGGGGGGCTGATGGCGTCACCATCCATTCCGCGGGTTGATGCAGTTGGCCGGAGTTACGGCCAGGATATCGGATTTGCGATCGGGATCGTATTCATCCTCACCGTTCTCTTCCTGCCGCTGCCGCCGACGCTGATCGACATCGGTCTCGCATTCTCGTTCTCAGTATCGATCCTGATCCTCATGGTCGCACTGTGGATCGACAAGCCGCTCGAATTCTCTGCATTCCCGACCGTTCTGCTGATCACGACGCTTCTGCGGTTGGCTCTCAACATCGCGACGACGCGGCTCATTCTCTCGAACGGAGCGGAAGGCGTGACGGCTGCTGGGCACGTCATTGCAGGCTTCGCGAGTTTCGTCATGAGCGGCGATTTCGTGATCGGCACGATCGTGTTCCTGATCCTGGTCACCGTTAATTTCATCGTCATTACGAAAGGTGCCACCCGGATTGCTGAAGTTGGCGCGCGGTTCACGCTCGATGCCATTCCAGGCAAGCAGATGGCCATCGACGCGGACCTGTCCGCGGGATTGATCGACGACAAGGAGGCGATGCGCCGCCGCCGGGATCTGGAGGAGGAAAGCTCGTTTTTCGGCGCCATGGACGGCGCGTCGAAGTTCGTCCGCGGCGATGCCGTTGCGGGTCTCATCATTACGGCAGTGAACGTCGCAGGTGGCATCATCATCGGTGTCGCACGTCACGGCATGACGCTGAGCGAGGCCGCGGACGTGTTCACGAAGTTGTCCGTGGGTGACGGTCTCGTGTCGCAAATTCCGGCACTGATCGTTTCCCTTGCAGCAGGTCTCCTCGTTTCAAAGGGCGGGACGCGCGGTTCTGCTGATAAAGCCGTGATCGGGCAGCTCGGACGCTACCCCCGCGCGCTGTCGGTCTCGGCAATCGTGGTGGCCGTCCTGGCCGTGGCGCCGGGGTTGCCGTTCATTCCCTTCGCCGTGCTTGCAGCGATGCTGGGCTTCGTTGCCGCTGCCATTCCGCGCCGTAAGGCCGAGGTGCAGGCGGCGGAGCAGGCACGCGAGACTGCAGCGCGACAACAGGCGGAGGAGGAGGCGCGCTCCTCGGTGAAGGAGATGCTGCGTCCCGTCGAGATCGAACTCTGCCTGGGCAAGCAGATTTCGGGCTCGCTGCTGGCGGCGCATGGTGAGCTGGCGCAGAGGGTTGCGAAAATGCGCCGGAAATTCGCGCGCCAATATGGATTCGTTGTGCCAGAAATAAAGCTGACGGAGGATCTCGGGCTACCGCCGAAAACCTATCAGATCAAAATTCACGGAACCGCGGTCGCCGCCGAAGAGCTGCGAATTGGCGATGTGCTGGTGGTGATCGGCGAAGGGCCGCGTCCTCCTGTTCCTGGCGACGAAATCCGTGAGCCGGCGTTTGGCCTGAAGGCCATGTGGGTCCCCGAGGTTCTGGCCGGAAATCTCAAGAACGAGGGTTTCACGCCAATCGATACGTTGTCGGTTCTGTTGACGCATCTGCGCGAGGTGATCCGCGGTAATCTGGCTCAGCTGCTCTCCTACAAGGACGTGCGGGCGCTCATCGAGGGGCTCGATACCGAGTATCGCCGGCTCGTCGACGAGCTCGTACCAAGTCAGATTTCCTATTCGGGGCTGCAGGCCGTACTGAAGCTGCTGCTGGCCGAGCGCATATCCATCCGCAATCTGCATCTCATTCTCGAGGCCATCGCCGAGGTGGCACCACACATGCGCCGCGCCGAGCAGCTCGCCGAGCAGGTGCGCATCCGGCTTGCGCCCCAGATCTGCGGCGATCTCAGCGAGAACGGGACCCTGAAGGTGCTGCGCCTCGGCAGCCGCTGGGATCTGGCATTCCACCAGGCTCTGAAGCGCGATGCCAAAGGCGAGGTCATCGAGTTCGACATCGAGCCACGCCTTATCGAGGAATTCGGCGCCGAAGCTGCGAAGGCAATCCGCACGCAAATGGATCTGGGGCATCAGTTCGTCGTCGTAGCTGCACCAGATGCCCGGCCCTATGTGCGCATGGTCACGGAACGGCTCTATCCGACCCTTCCGGTTCTGTCGCATCTGGAGATCGCCCGCGGCATGCAGGTCAAGCCATTGGGCACCATTTCTTGACCCTTCCGGGCCCCGAGACCGTCCTGCTGGTTTTCGTGCTGTTTTGCAGGATCGGCGGCTGCCTCATGCTCATGCCCGGCTTCTCGAGCCCGCGGGTGCCGCTTCAGGTGCGCCTCTTCATGGCGATCGCCACCACGCTGGCCCTTGCGCCGCTGCTGCTTCCGGGGCTCGAGGCGACGCTATCGAGACCTGACCCCGCGGCCGTGCTGGCACTGCTGATGGCGGAAACGATCACAGGCGTTTTCATTGGATTGCTGGGCCGCATTTTCTTCCTTGCCCTGCAATTCATGGCCGCGGCGATCTCCAGCTTCATCGGCTATAGCGGATTTCCGGAAATGTCGATCGAGGAAGTCGAGCCGAACCCCGCGGTGGCGAACCTGATCACGGTGACGGCAACAGTGCTGTTCTTCGTCGCCGACGTGCACTGGGAGGTGCTGCGCGGGCTCGTCCAATCCTATTCGGTGCTGCCGGTGAGCAGTCCGGTCGGCATCAATGCGGGCCTCGCACGGCTGGTCGATGCCACGTCGGATGCGTTCACGCTGGCGCTACAGATCAGCAGTCCATTCGTCGTTTATGCGCTCGCAATGAACCTGACGTTTGGCATCGTCAACAAGCTCACCCCGCAAATCCCGGTCTATTTTATTTCTTTGCCATTCGTGATCGCGGGTGGGCTTTTTCTCATGTATTTCGCAATGGCGGAGTTTCTTACGCTGTTCACCGATGCGGTCTCAGGCTGGCTGCGGCGTGGATGAGGCTCGGCACTCGGCGCGCACAAGCCCCCGGCAAGCCGTGAGCGGCATTCTCTCGGAATTACCGACGCCAGTGAGGGGGATCTCTTGCCGATCGATGCCATCATGCCGCCGATGTCCGCGCTCGGCCGGGTGACCGGTCCGCTGCCGGCCTCGGGTTCGTCTGCCGCCGGGAGCGTGCAACGCGCTGTGGCCGAGGAGTTCGAGGCCTTCGTCCTGCAAAGCTTCATCGAGGCGGCGTTGCCGAGAGACGCCGAAAGCGTGTTCGGACGCGGGACTTCCGGAACGTTCTGGAAGTCAATGATGGCCGAGCAGCTGGCGCGGGAGCTCAGTCGTAGTGGTGGGGTGGGGAT
>JAEZHL010000129.1 GCA_023416575.1 Pseudomonadota bacterium | reverse complement strand
GCCGCAGCCGCAAGCTGCGCAGCTTCCTCGACAACTAGCCAACATCCCCCGGATCGCGCGCGAGCGCCGATCCGGGGTGAAGCCCTCAGCCTCCACGGCAGAAAGTGACTGAGAATCAGCCGCTTGCTGCGCAGACGGCTGCTCTCATCACAAGTCGTTGTCTGACGGAGAACGCCAGAACGCGGCGCGGTTGCGTCCACGCGGCCGCGTCACCCGCTGCTGTGGTCACTTTCCCGATTTCGACAGCCCCTAATCTGCCGCCATCTGATAGAATCTCGCGGCGGGGTTGGGGCACGACTGATGTTGGAACTTCACTGGTCCGCCAGGAACGGCGGAAAGATCGAGATCGCGTGGGTCAGACGCCATGGCAGCAAGCGGTTCGCAAAGCTCACCGTGGAGGACGCCAGCCCTATAGGGTTCATCGTCGGCTACGCGCCTACAGACGTAACCATGGTGATGCCGATACAAACCCTCCCGACCAGGTATGAGGCGAAGCTCTTCGCCGAGACGATCTGGTACGAGCGAAATGCCGATGAATTGTGGGTGTCGGCATGCCATCGTTATGCCGCGGATTCAGAAGGGGTATGACGCTCCCGGCCGATTCAAACCGGCTTTCCGGCTCCTACTCCCACTCCCCTGCTCGCTGATTCACGACCGATAAATGTCCCGCTGAAGAATCGGGCCGGCCGGCGCGCAGCGGGCCGTCGCTCCATCCCAGGTGCCCCCGGAGGCGAGACAGCGCGCGATCTCGCGTTGCCGCCATTGCTGCCAGGCGAGCAGCCCCAGCAGGATGGCAAGCACACCAGCGACGACGGCCCAGCGGGTACGGGTCACGGATAGAGGTCCCGGTATGCCGGAGGGCCGGCCCAGGATGCGTCGGGCACGACGGCCTCGAAGACCCCCCGGGCGATGGCCCGCGCCAGGCAATCACCTGCCGCAAGGCCGATTTCCGTCAGCTCGAAGGTCCGCTCCCCGAGTTGCTGATCGCCCATGGCAACGGCGATGACCGTATCCCCGTCCATCGGCGCGTGCGCGGGCCGGACGGCGCGCCCGAGGCCGTCGTTGGCCATGATGGCCATCCGCTTCGCCTCGGCCTTGGTCAATGCCGCGTCGGTCACCACCAAGGCTACCGTCGTCGAGGGCGGTGCGCCCCCCTTGATCCTGAGCTGGCGCGCCGTTGGCGGCACGTGCGGCGGTAGACCGTGACCACCAAACTCCTGGTCGACCTCGGATCCCGCCGCCCAGAAGTGGGGGCCGTCGCCGATCGTCACCGAGCCGACGGCATTCACGACGGCGATCGCCCCGACCTTGAAGCCGGTGGCGGTCACGGCGCTGGCTGACCCCAGCCCACCCTTGAAATTCACCGTGCTGGCGCCGTAGCCACCGCCGACCGTGCCGAGCGGAAATCGCCCTGCGGCAGCCGTCTCTGCTGCCTGCCAACCCAGCTCCCAGTAAGGCGGCATGCGGCCCCAGCTCTTGTCGCCGCCGTTGAGAAGGTCGAAGACGATCGCCTGCGCGGCGATCGGCACGTTGGCGCTGCCGATACGCACCCCGCGCCCCTGCTGGCGGAGAAACGAGACCACGCCGCCAGCGGCATCGAGCCCGAACAGCGAGCCGCCGGAAAGCACGACCGCATCGAGGCTCTGCACCGTCATCTCGGGCTCGAGCAGCACCGTATCGCGGCTGCCCGGAGCGCCGCCGAGCGTCACGCCCGAGGCCGCGTTCGGCTTGTCGAAGATGACGGCCGTCACGCCGCTCATCACCCGCGCGTCGTGGGCGTTGCCGACCCTGACGCCGTCGATGTCGGTGATGAGATTGAGGCGCGCCATAGGTGCCTCCTATTCCTCGGCCAGAGTCGCCAGGACCGCTCCCTCCGCGATCTGCTGCCCTTCTGCCGCTGTGAGCCGGGCGATCGTCCCTGCCCGCGGCGCCACGAGCACGTGCTCCATCTTCATCGCCTCGATCACGGCGATGCGCTGTCCCTTGTCCACCGCAGCGCCCTCCTCGACGAACACCTTGGCAACGCGGCCGTTGATCGGTGCCCGAAGCGTCCCCCCGCCGTCATCCGCCTCGGCTTGTGCCGCATCGAAATCGGGCCAGGCGACCTCCGTCTGCCGCAGGTCATGCAGCACGAAAACTTGATTGCCATCCGCCACCACGCGGAGCCGGCCGTGCCCGCGGGGGTCGATCATCTGCCCGCCGATCCCGACCTGCATTTGGCCCGCATTCCAAGTGACCTCGACCGGCGTTTTCGACCCATCCACGACCACCTCGAGCGACTGGCGCCGTGGGGGCCCGAGCTGGAAACCGTCGAGTGCCGCCCAGGGTGACCAGCATTCAGCTGAATTGCGACGCCGGTCTACCTCGAGTTGTTCCTGCCGGCGACGGATGAGGCTCAGGGTCCCCGCGGCCGCTGCCACGGCATCGACCTCGTCCGGAACCAATCCGGCGAGCTCGCGACCGATGAAACCCGTGTCGATCGCGCCGCTTTGGAAATCGGGGTGCAGCAGGTGACGGCGCAGGAACGCCGCATTCGTCTTGACGCCCGCGACCGTGGTCTCGTCCAGCGCCCGCGTCAGACGCGCGATGGCAGTGGCGCGATCGGGCCCGGTCGCGATCAGCTTGGCAACCATGGAGTCGTAGAA
>JAEZHL010000104.1 GCA_023416575.1 Pseudomonadota bacterium | reverse complement strand
AGGCGAGCTCGGTGCCATTGACGATCGGCCGCACCTGGATGGACACATCGCGGTCCCGCACCATCCCCGACCAGACCGGATCGCCGGGCCACCACTTCGATGCGAGCTCGAGCGTTTCGGCAGGCTCCCCGTCCGCGCCGAGCAGCGTGACCTTGATCGGCCCGTCCATGTCACCCTCGACATGCACCCGCTGCCGCGCGTCGCTGCCGAGCTGGACGACCCGGTTGCTGGCGAAGCGCACGCTGCGCCCGGCCATCTGGCCCGTGATCTGCCGGCGGCGGGCGTTGTTGAGGTGATCGATGGCTGCGGCGACGGCCGCGAGGATCTCGAGCTCCTCTCCCTCCGGCGCCCGCGCCTTGAAGCCGTCCGGGTACTCCTCCTTGATGAACGCGGTCGACAGGTTGCCCTCGCGCCAGCGCGGGTTCTGCATCAGCGCCGTCAGGAACGGAATGTTGTGCTGAATGCCCTCGATGGTGAACGCATCCAGCGCCTGCGCCTGCAAGTCGATCGCCGCCGTCCGCGTCGGGGCGTGCGTGACGAGCTTCGCGATCATCGGGTCGTAGTACATCGAGATCTCGCCGCCCTCGGTCACGCCCGTGTCGTTGCGCACGGTCAGCCCCCCGGCCGTGCCCTCCCGCGGCGGACGATACTTCACCAGCCGTCCGATCGACGGCAGGAAGCCGCGGAACGGGTCCTCGGCGTAGATGCGGCTCTCCACCGCCCAGCCGGTCATCGTCACGTCCTGCTGGCGCATCCCGAGCTTCTCGCCCGCTGCGACACGGATCATCTGCTCGACGAGATCGATGCCGGTGACGAGCTCCGTCACCGGGTGCTCGACCTGCAGCCGGGTGTTCATCTCGAGGAAGTAGAAGCTCTTGTCCTGGCCAGCGACGAACTCCACCGTGCCCGCGGAATCATAGCCGACGGCCTTGGCCAGTGCGACCGCCTGCTCACCCATCGCCTTGCGCGTCTTCTCGTCGAGAAGTGGCGACGGTGCCTCCTCGATCACCTTCTGATTGCGGCGCTGGATCGAACATTCGCGCTCGCCGAGGTAGATGACGTTGCCGTGCTTGTCGCCCAGCACCTGGATCTCGATATGGCGCGGGTCGACGATGAACTTCTCGATGAAGACGCGGTCATCGCCGAAGCTCGACTTCGCCTCCGACCGCGCGGCGTCGAATCCCTCCTCGACCTCCTGCCGGCTGGCAGCGATGCGCATCCCCTTGCCGCCGCCTCCTGCCGAGGCCTTGATCATGACCGGATAGCCGATCTCCTCGGCGATCCGCACCGCCTCGCGCGCGTCGGCGATCTCGCCCAGGTAGCCCGGCACGGTCGACACTTTCGCCTTCGCCGCGGCCCGCTTCGACTCGATCTTGTCCCCCATGGCGGCGATCGCCTTGGAATTGGGACCGATGAATACGACCCCCGCCTCCGCGAGTGCCAGCGGGAACGCCTCCCGCTCCGACAGGAAGCCGTAGCCCGGATGCACGGCCTCGGCGCCCGTCTGCCTGCAGGCATCGACGATTTTCTCGATCACCAGATACGACTGCGCGGCCGGGGCCGGCCCGATGTGCACCGCCTCGTCTGCCATCTCCACGTGCAGAGCATCGCGATCCGCGTCCGAATAGACGGCCACCGTGGCAATCCCCATCCGCCGCGCGGTCTTAATGACCCGACAAGCGATCTCTCCACGGTTGGCGATCAAAATTTTCTTGAACATCGGCCGCTTGATCCCTCTCGCTGCGGCCACCACACACCTCGCCAGCCGCGCTCGACGTTGTAAACCGGCCGTAGGGACGGGTAAATGGCTAGGACCGCGCGGTGCACCAGCCGACAACCGAACGAGATCGCACAGGTCTTCGACACTGCCCCGGAATAGCCTTCGAAGTTCCTAGACTCTTTCCCACGCGCGATACCACGCGCAGCCAAGTTGCGAGACGCAGCCAGCCATGCCAGGAAGAGCGCTCCAATTGACTGCATTGCGAATACGCCCGTGGAGAGGATAGCATTTGACTCGTGTACAATCGCTCGTCGGGCGAGATCTCCACAACAACAATCCACCCATGGCATCGCCCGATACCATCTCCGCAGGTCAGAACGCGACCACCACCAGAGCCCGGCTCTTGCTGGTGGCTGGCCCGTCGGGTGCCGGCAAAAGCACGTTCCTCGCGCAACTCAGGCAGAGGACGCTTCCTGCGAGCATCCAATCCGAGTTCGGCACGTTTGCCGACGCGGGCACCGCGCTTGAGGTCACGAATGAATTGCGGCGCCGTATCGAGCGCAGCGGCATCTCATCTGCGGAGGCGTTCGGCGCGTCTGACTTGCTCGTCGTGCACTACGACATCACGTCCATCTACCGGTTCGCGATCGATGGCTATGAGGCCGATCCCGGGCTCAAGGTCCTCGGGCTTGGCGATGATATCCAGATCGTTACGATCCTCCCCAGCCAGCAACAGCTTCTCGCGCAATTCGCGAGCAGGGCCAGATCGCGCCAGCGAGCCAAAGGGCTGCTCCGAATGGCCTGGAAAGAGCTTGTGAGGACACCATTACGGCGCGCCCGACTCGCATTCGGCATCCGCTCGCCGCGGCTCGAGCAAGATCTCTATCGGGACAGCCAGTGGGTCGCACAATGCTATGCGCAGTGGCAGGCCTATGTCGCTGCGGCCGTTGCGCAGAAGCCATCGACGCGCGTGCTCTATGTTGAGCCGTGCTCAAGCAATGGCGCGCCTTCATTCCGTTGCATGGCATGAGCACCAACCCGCTCGATCTTGCCAAATCGGAGGCTGTTCCGTTGTCCGATCCCAACCTCGGCAGCCACCGGAGCATGCCATCTCCCGTTGACCTCTCGGCACTCATAGCCGGCAAGCTGGTCGCGGTAGCATTACCGCCACACGAAAAATTTGCTCGGATCCTCCCTCAGCACGGCGCCCGCGATGTCCTCGTCCTCACCCGCAGCGGCCCGGAGGAAGCTGAACGGTTTCTCGATCATGCCGTGTCCCGTTATCGCAAGCTTCGGAGCGTGCACGAAAACAACTGCCGTGTCGCAATTCTCCATGGCATTTCCAGTCTGGCCCTCACCTCTGTCAAAGCATTATCCCGATTTGAAACCATTCTGATCCCAATTGGGCCGGAGCTTTTTGCCGCCTCTCTCGCTCTGCCCCGGTTTCGGCGCCGGAAGCGCCTCAGCATCGTCGGACGAACGATCATCCCTGATGAGGGAAGGCCGCGCAGCTATCTGGTACTGAAAAGCGCAATCAAGTCCAATGACCAACGCCGCCAATACGCACCTGCCGGGCTGAAGCCCATCGATATCATTCAGCGGCTTGATGGACTTGATTACGTTGTGCTGCGCTGGAGCGAAGCAATCGAGGGCGGCACGCACACCGGCGATATCGATATGCTGATTTCAGCCAACTCCGCGGCGGAGCTCAGGAGGCGATTTTCCGAGGCCGCCGGCACGTTTCCGCTGGACGTTTACACGGATGACGGCAGCGGCGGCCATTTCTTCAATCAGGTACCGTATTTCCTTCCCAGCATGGCCCGTCGAATACTGGATTCGGCTGAGATTTCACCGCAGGGCGTCCGCGCCCCCTCGCCGAAATGGCGCTACCTGTCCTTCGCCTATCACCTGCTGTTCCACATCAAATCACGTCGTGTCCCGCCCGGAACGAGCATCATAGGGCCGTCCACATTCCCGGATCCGAAATACCCAGCCGAACTCGAACGCTTGGCAATCGCCGCTAGCGAACAACCCCCGCGGACTTTTGACGACATCGAGTCGGCTTTGAAGAAAGCTGGCGCTTTTCCCGGAATTGATCTTATCGGCTTCTACAGTAATAAGAATGCATTTTTGAAACACCGCTATTTTGGCCGGTCCACATTCGCACCAGGTCTCGCAACGTTTTTCGTGCGCGACTTCGGCCGCGGCCTGGAACCAGTCGACGGGATCCGCGCCGCACTCTCCAGGTCATTCACAATTATCGCTGAAGGATCGGTTTCGGGCGCACTCAGCGATCGCGTCGCGCGTAGTGTACGCGGCGGCAATTGGCTCGATCCGCAAGCCCCCGGGGGGCGGGCGGCTCCGATTTATTGGTTCGTCTGCATCGATCGATCGCCACGACCACCATCCCGCAAGACGCGGCGCAAATATCCCCGCGTCGACAACGAAAACGTTCTGATCAAGCTCACGATTCGCAGCGAACTCGGCGAAAAGGTTCATAAACTGCAAAGGCTGCTTCACGCGAGTGACAATACGGCCGAAGCCATGGAGCACGTCGAGCACCTAGGATTAGCGGACCACCCAGAGATTCTGGCGGCAATGCAAACGCTAGCGCTGCATTCATAATCAACTTCACCGACCGCGAGCAGCTACCTGGCAAGCTGCCTCATGAGGTCGCCCAGTATGTGCAGGACACACTCAGCCTCCCTGAGGCGTCGCATCCTTTTTATCGTTGATTGCGATGTGGCCCTTCCCATCTGCTCATTTGCGCGATCCACCAGGGCGCGGCTGTTGAAAAGCAGCAAAGCCGTATCTGCCCCATCGCGCTCCCCGTTTGAATACGCGTCGATGAAGGTGGAAGCTCCGTCGAAGAAGCGCCTGCTCACGCTTCCGAGGCTGCCATAGATCTCGAGAATTGCGGCATGGCTCAGGAACTTGCCAATATCGGTGAATATTGGACCTATTGAGCCAGTAGCGAAGTCCAACCCTATGGTCCTCGAAGGAGATAGCAGCACATTTTTCAGCCAGAGATCACCATGAAGGCGGGCATGGGTGACATTTGGAATTTTGACTGCGGCCTTATCCAGTATGGCCTTGCGACAAGGACGGAACTTGTGCCGCGGCAGCAACTGTGATCCTCGCTCCGCAATCAACTCAAGGTCTGCGCAGAGTTGTTCCAGATCCAGCGAGTCTTCCAGGCTGCGATCGTGACTTGGTGCTGCATCGTGGAACCAGCGCAGCCATCGTGCGGTATCCCGCAGTACGCGGGTTCGAACAGAAGGCACTACGGAGCCGATATTGAGCCAAGTCAACGCCATCGGGCAGTTCACCCATTCTGACGCGACCATGGCCCCACTCGCCGAGTCACGGAAAATACCGATCGGTTGCGGCACCCCAACCTTTCCATTTCCGCTCACGGCGGAATAGCTGCGCAGTGCATCGTATTCGCGCTGCGCCTCAATCGCTCCACCACAAAAATTGTAGTATTTTATGAATACTGGCGCATTCTGGCGCCGCTCATGACACTTGATGAGCAAAGTGCCATCTCTCTTCCGAAAAAGAATTGAGCCACGCCAAAACCTTCCAGGCTCGATGGAATCGAGCACGCTATTCGGACATTCGAGATTCACGCGATTATCTCGGAAAGAAGCGCTCTGCCACTCAGATCAAAGCGGAATGTTATCGTGCTTCTTCCACGGATTCTCGACTGTCTTGTTGCGCAGCATATTGAGCGCCCGGCAGATGCGGCGGCGGGTATTGCGTGGGAGTATGACCTCGTCGATGTAGCCGCGCTCGGCCGCAACGAAAGGATTGGCGAAGCGATCCTGATACTCCTTGATGCGCGCCTCGATCTTCGCTGGATCACCGAGCTCCGATCGGTAGAGGATCTCGGCCGCCCCTTTCGCTCCCATCACCGCGATTTCGGCTGACGGCCAGGCATAGTTGACGTCCCCGCGGATGTGCTTGGAGCTCATCACGTCATAGGCGCCGCCGTAAGCCTTACGCGTGATCAGCGTCACCTTCGGCACCGTGGCCTCGGCGTAGGCGAACAGCAGCTTGGCGCCGTGTTTGATGAGCCCGCCGTATTCCTGCGCCGTGCCGGGCAGGAACCCGGGGACATCGACGAACGTGACGATTGGAATATCGAAGCAATCGCAGAAGCGCACGAACCGGGCCGCCTTGCGCGAGGCATCGGAATCGAGAACGCCGGCCAGCACCAGCGGCTGGTTGGCGACGACGCCGACCGTGCGCCCTTCCATCCGCGCGAAGCCCGTGACGATGTTCTTCGCGAAGGCTTCCTGAATCTCGAAGAAGTCGCCCTCGTCAACGACCTTCAGCACCAGCTCCTTGATGTCGTAGGGCTTGTTCGGGTTGTCGGGGATCAGCGTATCGAGCGAGGTCTCGACGCGATCGGCGCTGTCGCGGGTCGGCAGCACCGGGACCCCTGAGCGGTTATTCGACGGCAGGAAATCCATCAGCCGCCGCATCTGCAGCAGCGCCTCGACGTCGTTCTCGTAGGCGTGATCGGCGATCGCGGACTTGGTCGTGTGGACGCGCGCCCCGCCGAGATCCTCCGCCGTGACGGTCTCGTTGGTCACCGTCTTCACCACGTCGGGGCCGGTGACGAACATGTAGCTCGTGTCCTTCACCATGAAGATGAAGTCCGTCATCGCCGGCGAGTACACGTCGCCACCCGCGCACGGGCCCATGATCACCGAGATCTGCGGGATGACGCCGGAGGCCAGCACGTTGCGCAGGAATACCTCGCCGTAGCCGCCGAGCGCCGCCACGCCCTCCTGGATCCGCGCCCCGCCGGCGTCGAACAGCCCGATGACAGGCGCGCGGTTCTTCAGCGCCATGTCCTGGATCTTCATGATCTTGTTGGCGTGCGCCTCCGACAGCGAGCCGCCGAACACCGTGAAATCCTTGGCGAACACGTAGACGGTGCGGCCGTTGATCGTGCCCCAGCCGGTGACGACGCCATCGCCCGGGATCTTCGCCTTGGCCATGCCGAAGTCGGTGCAGCGGTGCTCGACGAACATGTCGAACTCCTCGAAGGAGTTCTCATCCAAGAGCAGCGAGATGCGCTCGCGAGCGGTCAGCTTGCCGCGCTTGTGCTGGGCGTCGATGCGCGCCTGGCCGCCACCCAGCCGTGCCTCCGCGCGGCGCCGCTCCAACTCTTCGAGATTATTCTTCATCGCGGGCAGAAACCCCTTTGGGCATCGAAGTGAGTCAAGACCGGGTGCATAGCATGCGCCGGACGGGGTGCAAATCGGCGCGATCCGCAGACCTGCCTGCCGGTGGCTTGGGCCCGATGCCAGGGAGGGGAATCGGCGCCGCCCTCACGCCGCCGACAGAGATCCGACGCAGCTGCCCTCGCCCTGCCCCGCCGCCGCCTCGAGGCGCTGCTGCACGCAGGACAGCACCGTCAGCAGCGGGCCGAACCACAGCACCAGCGCCACCGCGTAGGCCCATTGCGGCAGGACGCGGATCGCCGCCAGCACGATGATGCCCGTCACCACGGCGGCTGCGATGCCACCCCACCGGAAAACCTGCCGCAGCACCTGGCGCTGCTCCTCGTTCACTGCGGCGGCGAGGACTGCCTTCGACCCGATCGCGCCGGCCGTCCCGCAGATCAGGACACCCCAGGCGGCACCGAAAACTGCCAATGTTCCACTCATGACGCATGACCTCCAACTCATCAGCGTCCTGAGCATACGCCCGCGCCGATGACTGGGCCGTTAATCACGACACCACATCGTCGGCGGGAAAGTGATTTTATGGTTTACTGAAGGTTGACGAGCTGCAGCAGGCGGCTTGCGGCGTCCATCTCGTCCCAGCGGCGGCGGCGGCGTTCGGCCGCTTCCGCGTCCTCGCCCCACTGCTCGATCTGCCAGTCCTCGTCGACGTGCGCCGCCGCCCACGCCTCGGCCGCCGACAGCACGCCATGCGCCAGCGCCAGCGCCAGCAGCGCCGAGCCGGTGAGCGTGGTCATGATGTGGAGGCCGGCGAGCCGGTAGGCGTCGAACGGCTCCAGCGCCGCCGCGATCCCTGCGAGCGCGTCGTCCGGCTGCGCAACCGGCATCACGCCCGCGGTCAGCACGAGCCGGGCGCCCAGCGCCGTGCGCGCCCACGCGATCACCGGGTCCCAGGTGGCGGCCTGGCGCGCGACCAGCTCCTGCGGCGCGTCGGCGCGATAGCAGATGAGATCGCTCGCCGCGTACTTCACGATATCGGCGCGCACCTCCGCCTCGCGGCCGATCACGCCGTCGATGATGCTATTGGCGAACCGGGTCAGCGGCATCGTGGCGGGGTCGATTTGCTCCCCCTGGGCCTGCCACTCGGCCGCGATCGCCTCCGCCAGCGCCGGGTACGGCACCGCCAGCGGCACCTTGCGCGGCGTCTTCACCGGCCGGCCGTCGAGCGTCACGCCGTAGAGCCCTGTCGCGGGCCCGGCCTCGGCCACGGGCAGCGCCGCGACCGCCGCCTCCTTGTAGAACCGCCGCGGCTTCGGCGGCACGAGGTCTTCCCTGCCGGGGACCTTGCCGGGTTTATCGGATTCCGTCACGCCGCCACTCCTGATGCGCCGAAGCGCTTGTCGACCGCGCCGACCAGCTCCTGGCAGCGGTCGACGATCAGATGGGCGCCGGCGGCTTCCAGCGCAACCGTCGGATGATAGCCCCAGCCGACCCCGATGGCGCCGACGCCGGCCGCGCGCGCCATCTCGATGTCGAAAGTTGTATCACCGATCATGACCGTATCCTCGGCGCGGCCGCCCACCTCCGCCATCGCCGTGAGGATCATCGACGGGTGCGGCTTGGAGGGGTGCGTATCCGCCGTCTGGATCGTCACGAAGTGGCCGCCGATCTCGAACCGCTCGAACAGCGCCGCGACGCCGCGCCGCGACTTGCCCGTGGCGACGCCGAGCACGACATCCGGCCGCCCCGCGAGCTCCCGGATCGCCTCCAGCGCGCCGGGGAACATGGGCTCCTGATGGCAGGGATCGCGCCGCAATTCCCCGAACGCCTCCCGGTAAGCCTCGCTGACCCGCTCGACCGTCCGCGGCTCCACCCCGTCCGGCAGCAGCCGCGCCACCGCCAGCGGCAGCGACAGCCCGACGATCGACAGGATCTTGTCGCGCATGGGTAAGTCGATCCCGTGCGCCGCGAAGGCGCGGGTCATGGCGGCGACGATGATGTGCTGGCTGTCGACGAGCGTCCCGTCGCAGTCGAAGATGATGAGGCGCATGGGTGGGTTATAGGCCGCATCATTGCCCCGGACCAGTGCCTGGAGCCTTCTGCACCATCTTAAAGCTCGAATCGTAGCGCTTCGATGCTGGTGAGCCGACTGCCAAGCATTCCTGATCAATAATCAAAAGCTCCGGGGCTTCACCCGTTTATTTGCCGGAAGTTTGGAGCCGTCGATGCTTAGAACAGCGATGATGATCGACGAATGTGCCGTGATAATTGCAATGATCGACACGGAGTGAAT
>JAEZHL010000071.1 GCA_023416575.1 Pseudomonadota bacterium | reverse complement strand
TAGTCCTTCTCGCCGAACACGGCGAGATCAGGGGCGACCTGCGTGAAAAGCTTGGTGCAGACGGTCGCGACACCATTGAAGAAATTCGGCCGGTGCACCGTCTCGAGACCTTCGGCCGGCCCCTTCGGCATGACGCTGGTCGCGAAGCCAGGCGGATACATCTCGCTCACGTCCGGAGCCCAGACGAGATCGCACCCGACGGCCGCCAGCTTCGCCAGGTCACCCGCCTCGTCGCGGGGATAGCGCGAAAAATCCTCCTGCGGCGCGAACTGCGTCGGATTGACGAAGATCGAGACGACGGTGCGGGCGCCGCGCCCCTTGGCCGTGCGCACGAGCGACAGGTGACCCTCGTGCAGCGCACCCATGGTCGGCACGAGGCCGACGAGCTCCCCCTGCGTGCGCCAGGCGCGCACGATCTCGCGGAGCTCCGGAAGGGAGCGGACGACCTTGACTTGTTTGGGCGACACGGGCCTACCCCAATGTGATGCCGTGGAGGCTGATTTGTGCATCCGTGATGCTGCGGCGCGCAACGTCGTTCGCGTCGCCCGTTTCGTCAAGGTCCTGGTGGCAGAAACTCATTATCGTGGCGTCGTTCTATCGCGCCGGGGACGATGCGTGGGAAGGCCGCGGGTCTGCTAGACTGAGCGGTGAATCACGCGACCGAGGAACGCCATGGCGAACCAGCTTCTAACGGCCCACCCGGATTCGGAGCCAGGTCCCGTCATCCCGCCGCGCGACGAGATCGCGGCCTACCACCTCATGGAGGAGCCGCGGCTCGTCGGTGCGCTCATCGAGCGTGCCATTTTCGCTGAGGACGAGCGCCGCCGCATCGGCGAGCTCGCCCGGCGCCTCGTGCATGCTGCCCGCGCGGGCCGGCACAAGTTCTCCGGCATCGATGCATTCATGCTGGAATACGGCCTGACGAGCGAGGAAGGCGTCATCCTGATGTGCCTCGCGGAAGCGCTGCTGCGCATCCCGGACACTGAGACGGCCGACCAGCTCATCGCCGACAAGATCGGGGAGGGCCAGTGGGAGAAGCACCTCGGCAATTCCGACAGCCTGTTCGTCAATGCCTCCACCTGGGGGCTGATGCTGACCGGGCAGATCGTCAAGCTGCGGGATGCCAGCGGCGCCCGGCCGACGAGCCTCCTGAAGCGGATGGTCGTGCGCTCGGGCGAGCCGGTGATCCGGCAGGCGCTCCGGCAGGCGATGCGCATCATGGGCGACCAGTTCGTCCTCGGCCGCACCATCTCGGAGGCACTGAGCCGCGCCGCGCCGCTCGAGGCGAAGGGCTACCGGTTCTCCTATGACATGCTCGGCGAGGCGGCCAAGACCGCCAAGGACGCCGAGCGCTACTTCGAGCGCTACATGCTCGCGGCCGAGGCCGTGGGCAAGCGGGCGGGTCCGCTCCCAGCCGAGCACGCCGATGCCCTGATGGCGCGGCCGAGCCTGTCGGTGAAGCTCTCTGCCATTCACCCGCGCTACGAGCCGGGCAAGGAGGCGCGCCTCGACCGCGAGTTGCTGCCGCGCATCGTCGAGCTGGCGGCGCTGGCGCGCGCGCGCGGCATCGCCCTGACCATCGATGCCGAGGAGCAGGACCGGCTCGATCTCTCCCTCGACCTCTTCGCCCGGGCGCTGACGCATCCGAAGCTCGACGGCTGGCAGGGTCTCGGGCTGGCGGTGCAGGCCTATGGCAAGCGGGCCATTCCGGTGCTGCGCTGGCTGCGCCGCCTCGCGCACCGGGCGGACAAGCGCCTGCCCGTGCGCCTCGTGAAGGGGGCCTACTGGGACAGTGAGGTCAAGTGGGCGCAGGAGCGGGGATTCGCCGACTACCCCGTTTTCACACGCAAGCTGCACACGGACGTTTCCTATCTCGCCTGCATGCGGCTGCTTCTGTCCGATCCGCAGGCCTTCTATCCGCAATTCGCGACCCACAATGCCCACACGGTCGCGGCAACCTACGTCGCCGCCGGCGATACGCCATTCGAGTTCCAGCGCCTGCACGGCATGGGCGAGGCCCTCTACGACGACGTGGTCGGGCCGAACAAGCTCAACCGCCCGTGCCGGATCTATGCGCCGGTGGGTGGTCACGAGGACTTGCTGGCCTATCTCGTCCGGCGCCTTCTCGAGAACGGCGCCAACACCTCGTTCGTGAACCGTGTCGCCGACGAGGAGGCCCCCGTCGCCGATATCATCAGGGACCCGGTCGAGACCGCCGAGCAGGAACGCGAGCGGCCATCCGAGGCGGGCTTGCCCCTGCCGCGCGACATCTACGGGCCCGGGCGCCCGAACAGCCTCGGCCTGGCGCTTGGCGAGCGGGCGGTGCGGGGTCATCTGCAAAAGCAGATGTCGGCGGCGCTCGAGGAGCCGTTCGTGGTCGGCCCGATCGTCAACGGCGAGACGTATGGCAGCCGCCAGGAGGTCATCGCCTCGTGCCCGCACGACCGGCGCCGCGAGCTCGGCACCGTCCATCTCGCGGATGAGGAGATCGTCGAGGAAGCCGTCGCCAGCGCGACCGCCACCGCCCGCGATTGGGACGATCGTGGAGGGAATGGGCGCGCGGAAATCCTTGAGCGCGCCGCCAACCTTCTCGAGCGTGATCGCGCGCGGCTGATGGCGGTCATCGTCGCGGAGGCCGGCAAGACGCTGGAGAATGCGCAGAGCGACATCCGCGAGGCCGTCGATTTCCTGCGCTACTACGCGTGCGAGGCACGGCGGCTGTTCTCGGGACCGACGGAGCTGAGGGGCCCGACGGGCGAGCGCAACACGCTCGAGCTCAGGGGGCGCGGTCCGTTCGCGTGCATCAGCCCCTGGAACTTCCCCATTGCGATCTTCACGGGGCAGGTGGCGGCGGCGCTGGCGGCCGGTAATCCGGTGCTGGCCAAGCCGGCGGAGCAGACACCGATCACCGCCTATCTCACCACCCGGCTGCTGCACGAGGCTGGCGTGCCGCCGAACGTTCTCCACCTCTTGCCCGGTGCGGGCGAGGTCGGGGCCATGCTCGTCAGGGATCGCCGGATCGCCGGGATCGCTTTCACCGGCTCCAATGAGACGGCCTGGCACATCCAGCGCGGGCTCGTCGACCGGCGCAGCGCGATCGTGCCGTTCATCGCCGAGACTGGTGGCATGAACGCGATGATCGTCGATTCGAGCGCTCTGCCGGAGCAGGTGGTAC
>JAEZHL010000017.1 GCA_023416575.1 Pseudomonadota bacterium | reverse complement strand
CATGATCCCGCGCGCGGTCATGAGCATGATGAGCGTCATGCCGATGGTGAAGATGAGCGCCTGGCCGGAGTTCAGTACACCGAGCGAATAGTAGGTCCTGACAGCCGCATCCTCGTAGCGCGCCATCGAGGCATCGAACCGCCGCGCCTCGAGCGCCTCGTTGCCGAAGTACTTCACCGTCTCGAAGTTGAGCAGGCTGTCGATCGCCTTGGTGTTGGCATCGGTGTCGCTGTCGTTCATCTCGCGGCGGATCGACATGCGCCACTCGCTGGCGGCGAACGTGAACCACATGTACGCGGCCACCGTCACCAGCACGATCACCACATACGTCCAGTCGAAGTAGTAGAGCAGGATGCCGCAGATCAGCAGCAGCTCGAGCGCCGTCGGCACCACGTTGAGGATGCCCATGCGGATGATGAGCTCGATGCCGCGCGTCGCGCGCTCGATCACCCGGCTGAGGCCGCCCGTGCGCCGCTCGAGGTGGAAGCGCAGCGAGAGCTGATGCAGGTGCCGGAAGGTGCGGTTGTTGAGCTCGCGCACGGCATTCTGGCCGACGCGGGTGAAGAATACGTCCCGCACCTGGTTCAGCACCATCATGAGGACGCGGGTCGTCCCGTAGGCGATGATGATCGCGCCCGCGCCGAGCCCGAGGCTCTGCAAAAAGCTCAGCCCCGCGCCACCCTGGCCGGTGCCGGCGAGCAGATCGGTCGCCATCTTGAACAGCACCGGGACGGAGACCGTCACCAGCTTCGCCACCACCAGCACGAGGAAGGCGAGCACGACGCGCAGCCGCAGATCCGGGCGGCCCTCCGGCCACACGAACGGAAGCAGCCCGAGGAACACCGTCCAGTGGTCCGCGCGCCCGCCAACGCCACCCCGCGGCGCCACCTTCTTCGCCCGTGCTGCTTCGATCGACTGGTGAAGCGTCATTCTGCCGTCCTTCCGGCACGAGTTGTACCTCGTGCCCTCCCCGATACCGATGCGCGGAATACGCGGGAGCCCCTATTTCAGGCGTGCCCTGCGCAGCACTCCTGGTCAGCCGTATTTCAGCCCGTCGTGGACCGGCCATGGCCTGACGGCCGGCGGCGCTCAACCCACCTCGGCACCCGCAAATCCGTAAAGTTCCCCCGCCATATACGATCTTTGGCGTCGTTTGACGATGGTGGCCCGCCGACCGCCGCTCCCAGACCGGCGTGAACTCCATCCCGGCGGGCCGGTTTAGCCAGACAAGCCCGCTGGCACGGAGGTGATCGCATGCGACCGGACATGTCATGGCCACGGCTCACCTACTCGGAATGGAGCCACACCTGCGACACGCTGCAACTGTGGACGCAGGTCGTCGGCAAAGTGCGGCTCGCCCTGACGCCGCGCGTCAATCACTGGTGGAACGTGACACTGCATGTCACACCGCGCGGGCTCACGAGCCGCTCGATCCCTTACGGGACGGGCGCCTTCGGCATCGCATTCGACTTCGTCGACCACCGCCTCACCATCGCCACCAGCGACGGCGATCGCGCGCACATCGCACTGGCGCCGATGTCCGTCGCCGACTTCTACGCGCAGGTGATGAGCCGGCTGAAGCACCTCGGCATCGACGTGCACATCTGGACGATGCCGAGCGAGATCGAGAACGCGATTCCGTTCGATCGGGATGTCAGCCACGCGCAATACGATCCCGCCGCGGCACACCAGTTCTGGCTGGCGTTGGTGCAGTCGCACAGGGTGATGCAACAGTTTCGCGCCCGCTTCGTCGGCAAGGCGAGCCCGGTTCATTTCTTCTGGGGAAGCTTCGATCTCGCGGCGTCGCGCTTCTCGGGCCGCACCGCGCCGCCACCGACGCGCGCTGTGCCCAATCTTGCGAGCTGGGTGACGCAGGAGGCCTATTCGCACGAAGTGTGCAGCTGCGGCTTCTGGCCCGGCAATGGCGGCTACGGCAGGGCCGCCTATTACGTCTACATCTACCCCGAGCCGAAGGGCTTCGGCGCATCGCCGTTGCGAACCCCCGCCGCCACCTACGATTCCGCTCTCGGTGAGTTCATCCTGCCCTACGACGCCGTCCGCGAGGCGCCCGATCCCGACGGCTTGCTGCTGGGATTCCTGCAGGAGACCTACGAGGCTGCCGCCAATCTCGCGGGCTGGGATCGCCAAGCCCTGGAACGCCCGCACCCGTGATGCTGCGCCAGCGATCGCGTCGAGTACGCAGCTCACCTGCTCACCGCGGGCGACGGCGACTGGGCGCCGCGCGCAGGTGCGGGCGCACGGCACGGAACTTAGGGTGCGGTGGGCGGTTCTCGTACCCCGGTGTTTCAACGGCAATCCACGTGACCGGCCACTGGACCCTTCCGACCCGACGATGCCACAGGCATCGGCCCTGTCGGCTGCGTCCAGAGGCACGGCGCCGCAATTCGGTCTGGCTCTGCACTTACCAAGTTGAACAGGAACAACAATATCCAAAGGGCACGTTGAATCACACCGGCGAGGAAACGTAGAAACTTACAGGCAGTAGAAATGCAAAAAGTCGTCGATCGTGACTCCAACGGGGGAGTCCGGAACATTTGTGTCTATTGCGGCTCCGGTGTCGGGAGCAAGCCGGTCTACACGGAGGCCGCGCGCACGCTCGGACGCTCTCTCGCCGAAGCCGGCATCGGCCTCGTCTATGGCGGCGGCAGTCTCGGCCTGATGGGCGAGGTTGCACGCGCGACGCTGAGCGCCGGCGGCCGCGTGACGGGGATCATCCCTGCATTCCTCTCCGATCGCGAGCAGATGCTGCGCGACGTCCACGAGCTGGTCGTCACCGAGGATATGCATCAGCGCAAGATGCTGATGTTCCAGAAATCGGATGCCTTCGTGGCCTTGCCGGGCGGCATCGGCACGCTCGAGGAGCTGGTCGAGCAGCTCACCTGGTCGCAGCTCGGCCAGCATCAGAAGCCGGTCATTCTCGCCAACATCGACGGGTTCTGGACACCATTCCTGAACCTTCTCGAGCACATGCGCGCCGACGCGTTCATCCGCAAGGATCTCGACGTCAGCTGCATCGTGGTCGACCGGGCCGAGGACATCGTGCCGGCCGCCCAGAAGGCCGCTCCGGCCAAGCCGGTGGCTGACGGCCATGCGCGCCTGCTGTCGCGGATGTGATCTGCACAGGTAAGGCACGGGCCATTCCTGGCCGCCCGTGCCTTCCCCTCACCCATGAATTAACCTGAGGTAACCCGAATCGGAGCACCGCCCGGCCGGAAGGACGCCGCGTGAACGATCTCCTCGATCATACCAGGCGACGGGAGCACAAACTTCGCAACCGCCTGCATTCCGCGCTGCTCTTGGCTGGCATCGGCTCGGTCCTCGGCCTGTCGGCAATGCTCGTGTGGGGCTGGGCCGGTCTCCTATGGGCCGTTCTGGCGGTCGTCGCGCTGCTCGTGCTCGCGCCGCGGATTCCGCCCGAGGCGGTCATGCGGATGTACCGGGCGCGCGAGGTCGATCCGCGCTTCTCCGGCCAGCTCGGGCGCATCGTCGACATTATCAGCCGCCGCGCCGGCCTGACGGTACGCCCCCGCCTCTACGTCATCCCGAGCGCGACGCTCAACGCCTTCGCGACCGGCACCGCTGAGGCCCCGACCATCGGCGTCACCGATGGCCTCTTACGCACCTTGAGCCTGCGCGAGTTGGCGGGCGTCCTCGCTCATGAGATCAGCCACATCCGCAACAACGACCTCTGGGTCATGAGCCTCGCCGACGCCATGAGCCGGTTCACCCAGGCGCTGTCGACGCTGGCGGTGATGCTGGCGATGTTCAATTTCGTGACCCTGCTCGCCGGGGTCGAGCTGGTGTCCTGGTGGGCCATCCTCGTGCTCTACCTCGCACCGCTCGTCTCCAGTCTCCTGCAGCTGGGGCTGTCCCGCGCCCGCGAGTACGACGCCGACCTCGAAGGCGCCATGCTGACCGGCGATCCGCAGGGGCTGATCTCCGCACTCGCCAAGCTCGAACGTCGCACTGGCAGTTTCTGGGAGGACCTGATGTTCCCCATGCCCGGCCGTCGCGTACCCCAACCCTCGCTGCTGCGCTCGCATCCCCTGACGGAGGATCGCATCGCGCACCTGCGCGAACTCGAGCAGCGGCCACTGCAGCCGCCGATCGTCGCCAGGGACGAGCGCGGATTGGCCCCCTCCCCCTGGCAGCACGTCGTCCTGGCGCCGCGGCTGCGTTGGCCGGGCATCTGGTATTGACCCGCGATGAGCCACGGTGGACCCGATACGATCAGTTCCCCCCGCGCCGCGATTGCGGGCGACCTTGCCAAGCGGGTGCGGGCGGGTGAACGCCGGGCCATCGCGCGGGCGCTGACGGAAGCCGAGCGCCATTCGCCGTTGTCGATCGACGTCCTTGCCCACCTCCAAAACGCACTCGGCCGCGCCCTCGTCGTCGGGTTCACCGGCCCGCCGGGCGCCGGAAAGTCCACCCTGGTCGATGCCTGCGTGCGCGCCATGCGAGCCGCCGGCCACACCGTCGGCGTGATCGCGGTCGACCCGTCGAGCCCCCTGTCAGGCGGCGCCATCCTCGGCGATCGCATCCGGATGACAGCGGCCATCGAGGATGACGGCGTGTTCGTCCGCTCGCTGGCGGCGCGCGGCAATCTCGGTGGCCTGTCGCCTGCCGCTGTGCGCATGATCG
>JAEZHL010000455.1 GCA_023416575.1 Pseudomonadota bacterium | reverse complement strand
TTCTTCTTCGCGCCCGCCCACAAGCCCGCCGATGCCCACGGGTTCGATGGCGACATCACCGGACGCTCCGCGCGGCGGCGCGACAACAAGGCGTTCGTGCAGTTCCACTACGATCTGTCGAACGACTTCTACGCCCTCTTCCTCGACCCGGAGATGGTTTATTCCTGCGCCTATTTCACCGACTGGGAGAACGATCTCGCGACGGCGCAGCACGACAAACTGGAGATGATCTGCCGTAAGTTGCGCCTCAAACCCGGTGACCGCTTTCTCGACATCGGCTGCGGTTGGGGCGGGCTCGTCTGCCACGCGGCCCGACATCATGGCGTGACGGCGCACGGCATCACGCTGTCGGAGGAACAGCTCGCGTATGCGCGAGAGAAGGTGAAGCGCCTCGGGCTCGAAAATCAGGTCAGCCTCGAGCTCAAGGATTATGCCTCCGTCACGGGCACCTATGACAAGATCGCCTCGATCGGCATGTATGAGCACATCGGTCTTGCGAACATCCCGCGCTACATGGCGAAGGTGCGTTCCCTGCTGTCGCAGGACGGGCTGTTTCTGAACCACGCGATTGCCAGGAGGGCGCCGAAGCCATCCTGGCGCGGGCGGCGGATGCGGCCCGAGCAGCGTGCGATCGCAAAGTACATTTTCCCTGGCGGCGAGCTCGATGACATCGGCCATTCCGTCGTGGCCATGGAGCGCGCTGGCTTCGAGATCCATGACGTCGAGGCCTGGCGGCTTCACTACGCTCGCACCTGCCGGCTCTGGTGCGAGCGCCTGACCGCCGAGCGCGAGCGCGCCATCGCGCATGTCGGCGAGGAGAAGTACCGCATCTGGGTCGCCTACCTCGCCGGAGTATCGCTCGCCTTCTCGCGCGGAACGCTGCGGATTTTCCAAACCCTGGCCAGCCGGACAGCAAAGCGCCCACCAGCCCTGCCACCCTCGCGAGCTGATCTATACCGTTGAAACAATTCGTGAACTTAAGCGTGACTCAGGAGGGAACCATTTGCTTGCCCAGACGTTCAGGACCCGTCTTGGGCATTAAGGGGCGACCAAGGTCATGAGCACCTTCCCACAATCCGGCTTTCACGACGATGCGGCAGCCGTGTGCGAGCGGTGCCGGATCGACCTCAACACCGCACCAGAGGATATGCTGGCGGAACTCGACGCTCTTGGGCCGGCGCGCATCGAAGCGCTCCTCTACCGGCGCCCCTTCCGAGACTGGGACGACGTCGCACGTGTCCCCGGCATCAGCCAGAGCATTATCGAACGGCTGAAGAGCAGCGGCGCCGGTATCTGGTGACGGAACTCAGCGGCGTGGCCCGCCGCCTCAGGATTTCGGAATATCCCGCGCCAGTATTTCCCGCAGCTCCGGCACCACCGCCGGGCGGACGCCGAACCAGAGCTCAAACCCTCGCACACCCTGGTAAAGCAGCATGTCGAGGCCATTGGAGGTCTTGAAACCGAGCTGCCGCGCTTGCGCCAGGAGCCTGGTTTCCAGCGGGATGTAGACGATGTCCGAGACGGCTGCGCCGGGAGCCATGCCGGACAGATCGACGTCGAGATCCGGATTCCCCTTCATCCCGAGCGAGGTGGCGTTAGCGGCAAGGCCCGCCCCCTTCAGCACGGCGTTCCGGTTTTCCCAGCGCTCCGGAACGATCCGGTCGCCATAGCGCTCAGCCATCGCGACCGCCCGCTCGTAGGAGCGGTTGACCACATGAATGCGAGTAATCCCCCGCTCGAGAAGACCCCAGACCACGGCCCGGCCAGCTCCCCCGGCGCCGATCACCACCGCATGCCGGCCCGTCTTGTCCCAACCAGGGGCCGTCGCATCCAGCGCGCCGATGAAGCCTTCCACATCCGTATTCGTTGAGCGAAGCACGCCGTCGTCGAACCAGAGCGTGTTCGATGCCCCGACGGCCCGCGCGCGCTCGTCCGGCTCCGTCAACTCGAAAGCCGCCTCCTTGTGCGGCAATGTGATGTTGGCGCCGACGTAGCCGCGCCCCCGCAAATTACGGATGAATGCCGGAAAATCCTCCGGCGAAACCTCCTCGATCCGGTAGTCGCCTTCGATGCCGTACTGCTTCAGCCACCAACCGTGCATCATCGGCGAGCGCGAATGCTTTGCCGGCCACCCGATCACACATGCAGCTCTGGTCGTGGTGTTCGTCATCGAAGTGCTCTGTCCGTCAGTCTTGGTTTTTTGAGCAGTCATCCCGGGATCCGTCACCGGAATTCCGTCGGCTGGACCTTATCGGCGCCGAGCATAGGCCGTTTTGCTGCGTTTGGTCAGCCACCCGCAAGGCAAACCTGTTTTCACCGGCTGCCTGAGAGCGAGGCTGGCAGCCACGGGCTTGATGAACCTCGTTGAAGGACATCCCGCCCTGCCCTGCTACTCGAGAACGTCTGCGAAGCGGCCCGCCCCGTGCTTCAGCATCGCGCGCGCCACCACCATGCGATGAACCTCGGATGTGCCGTCGAAGATGCGGAAGATACGGGCATCGCGGTAAAGCCGTTCGATCGGAAGATCCTTGCAGTAGCCCAAGCCGCCAAAGATCTGCACGGCCCGGTCCGCCACGCGCCCCAGCGTCTCGGACGCGTAAGCCTTTACCATCGAGATGCGCTCGCGCGGATCATGACCCTGGTCGATCTCGGATGCCGCGTGCAGCACCATGAGGCGCGCGGCGTTGATCTCGATGGCGCTGTCCGCCAGCATCTGCTGGATCATCTGGAACTCGCCGATCGGCTTGCCGAACTGGCGGCGATCGCGCGCATAGTCCGTCATCATGCGGAGCAGCCGTGTCGCCTTGCCGACGCAGCGCGCACCGATGTGGGCGAGCCGGATGCGGCCGAGCGTCTCGAACGTGAGCTTCAGCCCTTCCCCCTCGGCACCTAGCAGATGCTCCCGTCCGAGCTCGACATCCTCGAAGAACAGCTCGGCGTGACTGGTACCGGCAAGCCCCATCATCGGCTGGTCGCGGCCGATGCTGAAACCTGGCATGCCCTTGTCGACTAGAAACAGGGAGATGCCGCGCGCTCCTTTCTCTGGATCGGTCACGGCGGAGACGACAAAGAAGTCGGAGTAGAGCCCGTCACTGATAAAATGCTTGTGGCCGTTGAGAACCCAGCCGTCCCCCCGGCGCTCGGCGCGCGTCTTGATGCCGGCGGCATCCGAACCTGCGCCCGGTTCCGTGAAGGCGACAGAGAACGTGCGCTCACCCCGCGTAGCGGGTTTCAGCCAGCGTTCCTTTTGCGCTTCGGTGCCGGCCAGCAGCACCTCGTAAACATTGCCGAACGCGCGCCGGACCAGAATGTCAGTGGTGTGCCCGAACTGCTCCTCGACGAGGCAGGTATCGACGGCTGACAAGCCGCCACCGCCGTACTCCGCCGGGATGTTCATGGCATAGAGGCCGAGCGCGCGGGATTTCTCGAAGATGGCACGCGCAATGGCCGGGTCGAGCTGCCGCTTGGCCTCGACCTCTTCTTCAAGCGGCAGAAGCTCTGTTGCGACAAAGCGGCGCGCGGTTTCCACCAGCAGACGCTGCTCATCGGAAAGTGCGAAATCCATGCCAGCCATGTCCCCCTTTTTTTAACCGCGCTTCGGCAAGGTCGAGCTGATGACCTTCTGCTCGACATCCTGCACTGCTCTGACGGCGAGATCTACATCTCGGCACGTTCAGACCTTGCACTGATGGTGAAGCGATGGGGGCCGCTGGCGGCCTGGAATTGTCGCGGACCTCAGCTTCGACCGGCCGGCCTGCCCGTGATCAAGCGTGGGCCCGCCTTGCCTTCCGCGCTGCGCTTCGGCAACACGTTCTGAACTCCGATCGGAAGCAATTCGGCGGCCCGGAACCGGAATCGCGGGTTGCGGCTTCATTCGGGAAGTTCGGATGGAGGTGACGACGTGGTCACGCCGGCTGCTGCCCGATCTGCATCGCTGGTTGCTGTCCTGGCTATAACTTGGGCCTTGAGCTCTGGTCCGGCATCCGCCCAGCTCGGCGCAACGACGGCCGACGATTTCGAGAGCTGCCGACGCGAGGAAGCAATGGCTGAGACGCGTCTCGTGAGCTGCACGAAAGTCGTCGACGACATGTCCCGGATCCCCGATATCCGGGCCGAGGCCTACCTGAACCGCGGCATCGCCAAAGAGGATCTCGGCCAGCGCGCTGGAGCCATCGACGACTATACGGAAGGCTTACGGCTGAACCCCGAGTATCGCGCCTTATACCGCCGCCGCGGATTGGCTTACGATCAGGACGGCAAGGCGGACCTTGCCATCGCCGACTTCTCCCGCGCGATCCGGCTCGATCCGACCGACACCGAAGCCCTCCTCTACCGCGGCCTCTCGTATGCCGCTCAGGAGGATCACGACCGGGCGATGCTGGATTACAACGCCGCCCTGGCCGAAAACCCGAACGATATCGACGTGCTGATTTCCCGCGGGGAATCGCTCGAGGCCCTGGGCCAGCGCGACAAGGCGATCGCCGATTTCAGGAAGGCGCTCGAGCTCGATCCCGACAGCGATGACGCCGAGGAAGCGCTGGCGCGGCTCGGCGCCAGCCGGAAATGAAGCGACCGTTGCCGCTGAGGGCACTCTCGGCTAAGCCTTGTCCGCCCGATCACCGCAAGCGGCTGGTACAAATCGCATGTCATTCAACACGTTCGGCCAACTCTTCCGCGTCACGACCTGGGGTGAAAGCCATGGTCCCGCGATCGGCTGCGTCGTCGATGGCTGCCCGCCGGGCATTCCGATAACCGCCGAGGAGATCCAGACCTACCTCGACCGCCGCCGTCCCGGCCAATCGCGCTATACGACCCAGCGCCGCGAGCCCGACAAGGTGGAGATCCTGTCCGGCGTGTTTCAGGACGACGAGGGCCGCCAGGTAACGACCGGCACTCCGATCTCCCTCGTCATCCACAACGTGGACCAGCGGTCGAAAGACTACGGGGACATCAAGGAGAAGTTCCGTCCCGGCCACGCCGACTACACCTACTACGAGAAGTACGGCATCCGTGACTACCGCGGTGGCGGCCGCTCCTCGGCGCGCGAAACGGCCATGCGCGTCGCCGCCGGCGCCATCGCGCGAAAGGTGCTCTCCGGGGTCGTCATCCGAGGCGCGCTCATCCGCATCGGCCCGCACGAAATCAACCGGGCGAATTGGGACTGGGACGAGGTCGACAACAACCC
Organism: Pseudomonadota bacterium; assembly: GCA_023416575.1. GTDB lineage: Bacteria > Pseudomonadota > Alphaproteobacteria > Rhizobiales > Hyphomicrobiaceae > ZC4RG25. The sequence continues at coordinate 6,269 of JAEZHL010000455.1, read as the reverse complement.
CTTCTTCTGTCCGGATCACAGCTCGGTCCAGCCGTGGGCTGCCTACCTCGATGGCGTGCGCAAGTCCGGCTCGTCGGCGGGCGCAGTGATCGAGGTGATCGCGGAAGGCGTGCCGCCAGGGCTCGGGGCGCCGCTCTACGGCAAGCTCGACCAGGATCTCGCCTCCGCGATGATGAGCATCAACGCCGTCAAGGGTGTCGAGATCGGCGCCGGCATGGCCGCAGCTGAACTCACGGGCGAGGAAAACGCGGACGAAATGCGTACAGGCCCGGACGGCCGGCCCGTGTTTCTGTCCAACCACGCCGGGGGCATCCTGGGCGGTATTTCGACGGGGCAGCCCGTCGTCTGCCGATTTGCCGTCAAGCCGACCTCGTCGATCCTTGCGCCTCGCAAGACGATCGACCGCCTCGGCAACGAGACTGAGATCATCACGAAGGGCCGGCACGATCCCTGCGTCGGCATCCGCGCCGTTCCGGTCGGGGAAGCGATGATGGCCATCGTGCTGGCCGACCATGCCTTACGTCACCGCGCTCAAACGGGAAGGTGGAGCTTCTGATCATGGCCGAGATCACCGAAGTAAAGGCTCTGGTCTTCGACGTCTTCGGAACGGTGGTCGACTGGCGGACGAGCCTCATTCGCGAGCTCGAGACTTTCGGCACCGCCAAGGGTATCACCGCCGACTGGACAGCCTTCGCCGACGATTGGCGCGCGCGCTATCAACCCGCGATGGAAGAGGTGCGCTCCGGGCGCCGGCCGTGGACCATCCTCGACGTGCTGCATCGGGAAAGCCTGGAAAGTCTGCTCACGAAGTACGGCATCACCGGGCTGAGCGAGGCGGAGAAGGATCATGTCAACAAGGCCTGGCACCGCCTCTCGCCCTGGCCGGATACCCTGCCCGGCTTGCGCAGGCTGAAAACGCGCTATCTCATCGGCACGCTGTCGAACGGCAACGTGGGCCTTCTCGCGTGGATGGCCAAGTACGCGTCCCTGCCGTGGGATGTGATCCTCGGCGCAGAGGTGGCACGCGCCTACAAGCCGCTGCCGGAGGCCTATCTGCGGACCGCCGCGATTCTGGGTCTCGAGCCCCGGCAAGTGATGTTGGTCGCCGCGCACAACGACGACTTGGCGGCAGCTGCGGCACAGGGCCTTGCCACCGCGTTCGTCGCCCGGCCGACGGAATACGGCCCGCATCAAACAAAGGACTTCAGGGCCGACCGGGATTGGGACGTTGTCGCGGACAGCTTCACCGGTCTCGCCGACGCCCTGCAGTGCACCTGAGCGGTCACCGCGACGATCACTCTGGAAAGCTTTCGGTCTGCCGCAGGGCTTCGCCAAGCGCCATCGCAGCTGCCACGGCGATGTTGAGTGATCGCAGTCCCGCCCGCATCGGGATGAAGATCGTTGCGTCGGCCATCGCCCGCACTGCATCGGGTACACCCGCGCTTTCACGTCCCAGCAGCAGGGTGTCGTCGGCAGCGAATGCAAACTCCGTGTAGCCGCGCTCTCCACGAGCGCTGAGTAGAACGAGCCGGCCGGGAGCATCGCGCGCTGCCCGCCACGCCAGATAGTCCTCCCAGCTCACATGTCGCAGCAGCTCGACATGCTGCAGATAGTCGAGCCCGGCGCGCTTCAGTGTGCGATCGGAAAGGTCGAAACCCGCTGGCCCGATCACATCGACCGCGACCGCCATGCACGCCGCGAGGCGAAGGATGGTGCCGGTGTTCTGTGGAATGTCGGGTTGATAGAGGGCGAGCCTCATCAGCTTCTCTCCGTGGTGCGCGTGGGTCGTTGAAGCGCCAGCGCAATGGTATGCGCCAAATTGCCTCTTTGCCGTCCAGCTTCGGCGCCTTGAGGGTATTGGCAAAGGATGCCAAAAGGGCCCGTGGCAAAAAGCACCGTTCTGGTCGGGGGATTTGCCCATCTATAGATTGCGACTGGTCAACAATCTGCGACCGGTCGATGCGGCAACTCGTGGCGCGATCGTCCGGGTCTTCCTGGCGTTCGGCTGGGGGAGCCGGTGGCTCGGGCAATCCATGAGGTGCTTGAGTCGCCGGGCGGGGGATTCGAGTCGATTTCGAAAAGGGAGGCTCAATTGAGCTCACACGCCGAGGAGCCAACACGCCGGGACTTCCTCACGATCGCTGGCACCGCGTTTGCCGCGGTCGGCGGCGCCATGGCCTTATGGCCATTCGTAGCGCAAATGAACCCGGATGCTTCAACCCAGGCGCTCGCCTCCATCGACGTCGACCTGGCACCCGTGAAGACGGGTCAGGCCATCACGGTCATGTGGCGCGGCAAGCCGATCTTCATCCGCAACCGCACGCCGGAGGAGATCAAGACGGCTGAGCAAACGCCGCTGAACGATCTTCCCGATCCGCAGGCCGATCAGGCTCGCGTCAAGAAGGGGCACGACAACTGGCTCGTTCTCATCGGCATCTGCACGCACCTCGGCTGCATCCCGAAGGGCCAGAGCCTCAATGACGTGAAGGGTGACTGGGGCGGGTGGTTCTGCCCGTGCCACGGTTCCCACTACGACACGTCCGGACGCATCCGCAAAGGCCCTGCTCCACGGAACCTCGATGTTCCGCCGTACGAGTTCGTTTCGGATAGCAAGATCAAGATCGGCTGAGGAACGCGACGACATGGCCACACATCAGTCGACATACGAACCGAAGTCGGGCGCGGCCCAATGGCTGGATAAGCGCCTGCCAGTCGCGCGCATGATGCACGGGCAGTTCGTGGACTTCCCGACGCCGCGCAACCTCAACTACCTTTGGACGTTCGGCGGCATCCTGACCTTCGTTCTGGGTGCCCAGATCCTGACCGGCATCGTGCTCGCCATGCACTACGTGCCGAGCGCGAAGGAGGCCTTCGACTCGGTCGAGCACATCCGCCGCGACGTCAACTACGGCTGGCTGATCCGCAACCTGCACGCGGTCGGCGCGTCGATGTTCTTCTTCGCCGTCTATGTTCACATCTTCCGCGGCCTCTACTACGGGTCCTATAAGGCGCCGCGTGAGGTGCTGTGGATCATCGGCGTCCTCATCTATCTCGTCATGATGGCGACGGCCTTCCTCGGCTACACGCTGCCGTGGGGCCAGATGAGCTTCTGGGGCGCCACCGTCATCACGAACTTCTTCTCGGCCGTCCCGCTGGTCGGCGAGAGCGTCGTGCAGTGGCTGTGGGGTGGCTACGCCGTGTCGGGCGTCACGCTCAACCGCTTCTTCAGCTTGCACTACCTGCTGCCGTTCGTGCTGGTCGGCCTCGTCGTGCTGCACATCTGGGCGCTGCACGTCTCGGGTCAGAACAACCCGACCGGCATCGAGCCGCAGACGAAGTCCGACACTGTGCCGATGAGCCCCTACGCCGTGGCCAAGGATGCCGTCGGCGTGGCAGCCTTCGCGATCCTGTTCGCCTGGTTCGTGTTCTTCGTGCCGGACTACCTCGGCCACGCGGACAACTATAATCAGGCGAACCCGCTGGTGACGCCGCCGCACATCGTGCCGGAGTGGTACTTCCTGCCCTTCTACGCGATCCTGCGCGCGATCCCCTCCAAGCTCGGCGGCGTGATCGCAATGTTCGGCGCCATCGCAATCCTGGTGTTCGTGCCCTGGCTCGACACCTCGCGGGTGCGCTCGACCAAGTACCGGCCGCTCTATCGCTGGTTCTTCTTGCTGTTCGTGTTCACCTGCCTTGCACTCGGCTATCTGGGTGCGAAGCCGGCCGAAGGCGCCTACGTGATGTGGGCCCGGGTGTTCACGTTCTACTACTTCGCGCACTTCCTCATCGTGATGCCGATCGTCGGCGTGATCGAAACGCCAAGCGCGATGCCTCGCTCGATCAGCGAAGCAGTCCTGGGCAAGAAGGGTAATGGCGGAAGTGCGGTTTCCCCCGCGACGGCTAAGGCCGGGAAGCGGTGAGGCTCGGGGTGGCGAGGTTTCAAGCAATGATCACAATGCGGAAATCCCTGCGGGTGGTGTTGGCGGCCGGACTTCTGGCGGTAACGGGGCACGCTGCCTCGGCCGCCGAGGCCGTCCACATCGAGCGGCAGAGCTGGCCGTTCGCCGGCTTCTTCGGCACCTTCGACCGCGCGCAACTTCAGCGCGGCTATCAAGTCTATTCCGAGGTATGCGCCAGCTGCCATGAGCTCGGGCGGATCGCATACCGCAACCTGGCCCAGAAGGGCGGGCCGGAGTTCCCGACGGATGCTGTGACCGCTCTGGCGGCGGCAGCCCAGGTGGAGGATGGTCCCGACGACCAGGGCAGCATGTTCAAGCGCCCCGGCCGCCTGTCCGACCATCTGCCGAAGATCTACGCGAACGAGAACGAAGCGCGTTCGATCCACAACGGCGCCTATCCGCCGGACCTGTCGCTGATGGCCCGGGCGCGGAACACCGAGAACATCGCTCCCTGGTACATCCATCCCTTCCTGATGCTGCGCGATATCGCGGTTGGCTATCAGGAGGGTGGCGCCGACTACATCTACGCGCTGATGACCGGCTACAAGGAGCCGCCCGCCGGCGTCCAGGTGATGGAAGGCATGCACTACAACGCCGCCTTCCCCGGCCACCAGATCGCGATGGCGAACCCGTTCGGTGCGGGTGACGGTCAGGTCAACTACACCGATGGCACGCCGTCGACGGTTCAGAACTATGCGCGCGACGTCGCCGCGTTCCTGTCCTGGACCGCGGATCCGCGCCTCGAGGAGCGCAAGCGGATCGGTTGGATGGTCATCCTCTATCTCATCGTCACGACCGGCTTGCTCTACATCGGCAAGAAGCGGCTTTGGGCGAGACTGGGCAACCACTAGCGACCCGCCCGGTAATCGGTATGGAAGAGGCCTCGTCTTCGAGGCCTTTTCTGTTTAGCGGTATGGCATCGAGCTGAAGAACAGAGGTGAGCGAAAATGGCCCAGACGGTTCTCGGCATTATCGGCGGCAGCGGGCTCTATGGCCTGCCCAATCTTGAAAATCCCCGCTGGGAGAAAATCGTAAGTCCCTGGGGCGAGCCGTCGGATGCCATCCTGTTCGCTGAGGTCGACGGCCTTCCGGTCCGCTTCCTGCCGCGCCACGGCCGCGGCCATCCCCTGTCTCCGTCCGGCATCAACTACCGCGCCAACATCGACGCACTGAAACGGGCCGGTGTGACAGACCTCGTCTCGGTGTCGGCCTGCGGCTCGCTGCGCGAGGATCTGCCGCCCGGAATGTTCGTCATCGTCGACCAGTTCATCGACCGCACGTTCGCGCGCGAGAAGAGCTTCTTCGGCAACGGTCTCGTTGCCCATGTCTCCGTTGCCGATCCCGTCAGCCCGGGGCTCGCGGACGAGATCGAGGCGGCGATGAAGGCTGAGCAGATCGAGCATCGCCGCGGCGGCACTTATCTTGTGATGGAAGGCCCGCAGTTCTCGACCCGGGCCGAATCCAACCTCTATCGCTCCTGGGGCTGCGATGTGATCGGCATGACCAACATGCCGGAAGCGAAGCTCGCCCGCGAAGCCGAGATCTGCTACGCGACCGTCGCCATGGTCACAGATTACGACTGCTGGCACGACGAGCATGCCCACGTCGACGTCGCCTCCGTGCTGCAGGTGATGAAGGGCAACACCGAGAAGGCGCAGCGCATGCTGGCGCGGCTGGCGGCCTCGTTCCCGCGCGAGCACAAGCCGTGCCCGATCGGCTCCGACCGGGCTCTCGAGGTCGCTCTCATCACGGCACCTGAAGCGCGCGATCCGGCGCTCGTGGCGAAGCTCGACGCCGTTGCCGGCCGTGTGCTCAAGCCGTGAACCGCAGTACCCCGCGCCTCTCCATCCTCCGCAACGAGGATGGAGATGGGGCCGCCAACCCGTGTTACGGACTTCCGGGCTGCTTAGGCTTGGCTGGCGCGATTCTGTCCATTTCGTCGATGGCCAGCATGGAATGCGCGTAGGCTCCTCCGGCGCGGATCTCGGCTGCCACCCAGATCGCCTCCATCAGCTCCTGCCGCGTGGCGCCCTGCCGAAGCGCAGCCTTGGTATGGCCCTTGATGCAGTAGGGGCATTGCGTGATGTGCGCCGCCGCGACGGCGATGATCTGCTTCATCTTGGCGGGGAGCGCACCGTCCGCGAAGACCTGATGGCTGAAGGCCCGGAAGGCGGCCTCCGTTTCCGGCGCCAGCTGGCGCCGCTCCTCGGCAATCTCGCGCGTTGCGGCCGGGTAGACTGCGTCCGACATGGATGCCTCCTTGGCTATGAGGGCGGCCCCATCCCGGGGCGGAATGCCGCCTCCTCGCCG
>JAEZHL010000067.1 GCA_023416575.1 Pseudomonadota bacterium | reverse complement strand
GGCACGGAAAGCCCGATCTGCCGCATCGCTCTCGCGGGATTTGCTGCTTGCAGAGCACTCTCGACGGGTTTCAACGACCAGCCGACGAAAGCGTCGCGGCCCTATGACAAGGATCGTGACGGCTTCGTCATGGGCGAGGGTGCCGGCATCGTGGTCCTCGAGGACCTGGAGCATGCGCGCGCACGTGGTGCTCGGATCTATGCCGAGCTGATCGGCTACGGCATGTCGGGCGATGCCTATCACATCACGGCGCCAGCCGAGGATGGGGATGGCGCCTATCGCTGCATGAAGGCTGCGGTCAAGCGCGCCGGCATCGACGTCAGCGACATCGATTACGTGAACGCCCACGGCACGTCGACGCCGATGGGTGACGAGATCGAGCTGGGTGCCGTGGAGCGGCTGTTCGGCAATGCGGCCGCCAAGCTCTCCATGTCGTCCACCAAGTCCGCCATCGGCCATCTTCTCGGCGCGGCGGGAGCGGTGGAGGCGATCTTCAGCACGCTTGCGATCCGCGACAACGTCCTGCCGCCGACCCTCAATCTCGATAATCCGTCGGTTAGCACCGCGATCGACCTCGTGCCGTTCGTGGCCAAGGAGAAGCGGGTTGACACGGTTCTGTCGAACTCGTTCGGCTTCGGCGGCACCAACGCCTCCTTGATCCTGCGCCGGGTTTAAACCTTGGACGGACGGTCCGACAATCTGTTAGAACGAATGTCGGTCCGTCATCTCCGTTCAGCCCCGTCTTGCCACATTCAGCCGGCATCGTGTTTCGTGAGGTGAGACGCCCGCGCACCAGGTAACGTTGTGCCGGTTTTTCAAGAACCTGCGCGGTGTTATCGCGTTATATTGCTTCGAGGGTCTGTGAGCGGATGGTGAAAGTTCGGCCCGCCCGAGACGGACGTACGCGAACGGCGGGTGTCATGCCGCGCAGTCCGGCGGAAGCATTGGAGCCGACTCGCGCACCGTCACGGCCGAAGGGCTCGAGAACGCGCCGCGAGGTGAAAAGGTTGGGTCCCACTCTCAGGTTCGTCAACGCACTCCTGACATTCAGTGTCCTCGCGCTGGCCATTGGCGCCGGGGCCGTATTCTGGGTCTCGTCCGAGCTCGACAAGGCAGGCCCATTGCAGGAGACCCGGACGGTGGTGATACGCCGTGGCGAAGGCTCGCGGGACATCGCCCAGCGGCTCGAGCGGGAAGGGATCATCTCGAGCCAGCACGTTTTCGTCGCCTACTATCTGTCGCGCCAGCTTTCGAGCCTGTTTGGAAGCAAGGCGCTACAACTCAAGGCTGGCGATTACGAGCTGAAGCCGGGCGTCAGCATGCGCGACGTGGCCGATCTGATCGGGGAGGGCAAAGTCGCCCTCTTCCGGCTGACGATCCCTGAGGGGCTGACGAGCCACCAGATTGTCGAGCGTCTGCGAGCGGATCAGAGCCTCGTCGACGACATCGACGTCGTGCCCGAGGAGGGCACGTTGATGCCCGACACCTACCACGTGCCGCGAGGGACGTCCCGCAAGGCCGTGATCTCGATGCTGCAGGACAAGCGGTCAAAGTTCCTGAGTGCGGCTTGGCAGGCACGCCAGCCGGATCTGCCGTTCCGGAGCATCGAGGAAGCCGTCATCCTCGCTTCGATCGTCGAGCGCGAGACGGGTCGCAACGACAAGTATGAGGACATCGCCTCGGTGTTCATCAACCGCCTGCGGCGGGGGATGCCGCTGCAGTCGGATCCGACCATTCTCTACGGGCTCCAGGGCGGTCAGGTGAACTGGGGCAAGCCGATCTACCGCTCCGAGATCCAGCAGAAAACGAGCCACAACACCTACCAGATGCGCGGATTGCCGCCGACGCCGATCTGCAACCCTGGCAGGGAAGCCATTGAGGCCGTGCTCAACCCGTCACCGACGAACTACCTCTATTTCGTCGCCAGCGGGAATGGCGGCAGCGTCTTCTCGCAGACGTTGGAGGAGCACAACGTCGCTGTCGCCAACTGGCGTAAGGTCGAGAAGGAGATCAGGGCGAAGCAGGCGGAAGCTGCGGCCAAGGAGCAGGGCAATACCGCTGCCGTCGCCGGAGATGACGACAGTGACACGGCTCCGGCTGTCGGACAGCAGACATCCGCCCCGGCTGCGGCCAGCAAATCCTCGAGCACGGCAGAGGCCGACTCCATCCCGCCGCTCCCGGTCCGTAAACCGCGGTGATCCAGCCACGCCGGGTCGTCGCGACTCATCCCGGCACGCGTGGGCCGGTCGCCGCGTCTTCATGTTCGCTTGTTGGCTGGGTCGCCAGCCGCTAGTGTGACGGCACTCACCTGGAGCCTGATCCGCCCGCCGGCAGGCTTCCGCCGTTGATTTTCCCTGACGCTTTGCGGCTTCGTCGCTGCTCGCACTCTAGGTTCAATTGATCGCGCACCGGCGTGCAGCCTGCGCTCGCGGATTTCCTCGTATGGCACTCAAAAGCATGACCGGATTCGCCCGCGCCGATGGCGTTGCCGGGCAAACGCGCTGGCACTGGGAGGTGCGCAGCGTCAACGGTCGCGGCCTCGATGTGCGCCTAAAATTGCCGCCGGGTTACGAGACGCTCGAGCCGCGGTTGCGCGAAACGGCGACCAAGCGCTTGGCACGGGGCAATGTCGCCATCTCACTCACGGTCCGGCGCGAGGAACGGGTGTCACAGATCAGGCTCAATGCGGATCTGCTGCAGCAGGTCGTGAGCGCTGCCGAGCGAGTCCGCGCCGCCGTCGGCGGCGGCAGTGTGAGCGTCGACGGTCTCCTGGCCGTGAAGGGTGTGCTGGAACTCGTCGAGGTCGATGAGAGCGAGGAAGAAGCCCAGATCCGGGCGCGCGCGATGCTGGAGAGCTTCGAGAGCGCGCTCGAAGGGCTTCAGGCGGCACGCGGGGCGGAGGGCAGTCGGCTGCGGCTGGTGCTCATGGAGCATTTGTCTGCCATCGAGCGTTGCCTGGACACCATCAGGCGATCGCCAGCGCGGTCGGCCGAAGCCATCCGCCAGAGGCTGCGCGAGCAGGTGGTGCGGCTACTCGATGCCTCCTCGAGCTTCGATGAGGCGCGGCTCCACCAGGAGGCCGCGCTGCTTGCGACGCGCGCCGATATCGAGGAGGAGCTGCAGCGGCTGCAGGTGCATGTTGCTGCCGCCCGTGAATTGCTCGATACGCGTGAGCCGGTCGGGCGCAGGCTCGATTTTCTGTCGCAGGAGTTCAATCGAGAGGCCAATACGCTGTGCTCGAAGTCGAATGACGGGGAGATCACGCGCACAGGCCTTGAGCTCAAGGCGCTCATCGAGCAGATGCGAGAGCAGATCCAGAACATAGAGTAGACCCGTGCATTCGCTTTCCATCGACCGTCGCGGCATCATGCTGGTTCTGTCCTCACCATCGGGTGCAGGAAAGACCACGCTGGCGAAACGCCTGCTTGCGGCTGACAGCCAGATCCAGATGTCCGTCTCGGTGACGACCCGCAAGCCGCGCCCCGGCGAGGTCGAGGGCAAGGATTACTACTTCGTCAGCGAGTCCGAGTTCAGCCGCATGCGCGATGCCGGCGACCTGCTCGAATGGGCGCGGGTGTTCGACAACTATTACGGCACCCCGCGCTCAGCCGTCGAACGGGCGCTCTCATCCGGTCGCGACGTCCTGTTCGACATCGACTGGCAGGGGGCCCAGCAGCTCAACGAGAAGGTCGCGCAGGACCTCGTACGGGTGTTCATCCTGCCGCCGTCGGGCGAGATCCTGGAGCAGCGGCTGACGACGCGGGCTCAGGATGACCCCGCTTCGGTCGCCCGCCGCATGTCCGCTGCGGCAGCCGAGATCAGCCACTGGGCCGAGTATGATTACGTGATCGTCAACGCCGACCTGGAGGTGAGTATCGCCGGGCTGCGTTCGATCCTGGCAGCGGAGCGCCTGCGCCGGGAGCGGCTGCTGGGCCTCAGCGATTTCGTGCGTGAGATGCAGGAAGCGCTGTAGTCGTGAGCTAGCTCACGACTTCACCTCCTGTTTGTGCACCGACCTTTCCCTGTTCAGCAGGTAGATGCCCGACGCGACGATGATGGCGGAGCCGATGAGCGTCCATAGGTCCGGCAGGTCGCCGAAGATGAGATAGCCGCACGCTGTCACCGACAGCAGCTGCACGTAGATGAACGGCGACAGGACGGAGGCGGGCGCCCATCGGTGGGCGACGATGAAGACATAGTGGCCGAGCCCGGCCCAGAATCCGAGTGACAGCAGCACCATCCAGGTGAACGCGTCGGCCGGCCAGACCCAGTCGATCATGGCCAGAGGTGCCATGACCACGGCGCCGATCAACATCGAATAGAACAGCGTGACGTCGGACGTGTCGTAGGCGGCCAGATAGCGGGTCAGGAGAATGAAGCCCGCATAGGCGAACATGCATCCGAGCGCCGGCAGAAACGCCGGGTGGAAGCCGCCGAAACCCGGCCGAATGGCGACGAGGACACCGGCGAAGCCGACCATGATGGCCACCATGCGCCGCCATCCGACCCACTCTCCGAGCACTGGGCCCGCAAGCAGGGCGACGGTCAACGGCGCCAGGAAGTTGATCGTCGTCGTCTGGTCGAGCCTCAGATGGCGCAGAGCCAGGAAATTGCACAGCGTCGACAGCAGCATCAGAACCGAGCGCGCGACCTGGTGCTTGAGCCTCTGCGTCCGGAGCAGCCGCGGGAGACTGACCATACCGAGCGCGGCCACGACGAACAGGAATTGGCAGAAGAAGCGCAGCCACACGACTTGGCTGAGCGGGAGGTCGGTCGTCGAGACAATGTACTTCACGGTCGCGTCGAGGCACGAGAACATCACGACGGCGACGATCACCAGGCCGATCGCTTTGGCGCGATCGTGTCGTAGCAGGGTATTCGAATCCGGCATAAGGCCCCCGGCTCGCGCATTCGGCGCGGCTCTCATTTCGACGCATTCTTATCGGGTTCCGCAGTCCGGCATAGTGCTCTTCTTCGGATTCGGTATTCACGCAGCGCACACCCGAATTGCAGAAGGGCACTTTCCAACTTCGGTCTGATGGTGCTCTCGAGGAATGCGCAGCAGCCAACCGGAACGCGTCACGCGGTCCGGCGTTGATCAGGTCTCAGAGGCCACCGGCCGGATTTGCCGTCGTGAACAACGATGTTCTTCGCAGCTCCCTTCCGGAGCTGGTCATCGTGTTGCGGATGGTGCTCGCAATCGTTCTCGGCGGAATCGTCGGCTTCGAGCGCGAGATCCGCAGCCGCGGAGCGGGCCTGCGCACCCACATCCTGGTCGCGCTGGCGGCGACGACGTTCACCCTGATCACGATCGAAATCTATCGCGAGGCTGCCGATGCGCGGGCCGACCCGGTGCGCATCGTCGACGCCGTGACGGCTGGGGTCGCCTTCATCGCAGCCGGCGCGATCATCAAGTCGGCAGGTGACGTCCGGGGCCTGACGACCGGGGTCGCAGTCTGGCTCGCAGGCGCGATCGGGGTGGCGTGCGGGATCGGCTACTATCTCGTCGCCATCCTGGCGGCAGTGTTCGGCGTGGCCGTGCTGCGGGGGATCGGTTGGATCGAAGCGAAGACGCTCGGCAAGAAGATCGAGGACTGAGGGTCCTGCTCGTCGAAAGCTTGCACGAGATGGCTTCCGGTCGGTGCGGTGACGGGTGTAGACAGTCTTGAGATTGTTGCCTCATTGCCTGCGGCTCACGGCGCGGGTTTCGGAGCCTCAGGACCATGGTTGATTTCCTCTGGACGTCATTGCTCATCGGCCTCTGCGCCACGGCCCTCATGGACATCTGGTCCATCGTGCTCAAGTCCCTCTTCGGCATTGCACCGCCGAACTGGGCGCTCGTCGGGCGCTGGTTCTGCCATCTCACCCGCGGGACCGTGTTCCACAAGGACATTGCCGCGGCGCAGCCGTACGCGCACGAGCTGACCGTCGGTTGGGTGATGCACTATGCGATCGGCATTGCCTACGCTGCCATCCTGCTGGTCGCGGCGGGACCCGGCTGGCTTGCGGCGCCGACTTTCCTGCCGGCCTGGATCGTGGGTCTCGTCACGGTCGGTGCGGGTTGGTTCATCCTGCAGCCCGGAATGGGCGCCGGTTGGGCGGCATCGAAGCGCCCGAACCCGATGCGAATTCGTGCCCTCAACATTGTCGCGCACACGGTTTTCGCCGTTGGGCTCTACGGTGGCGCACTGCTGATCCGCTGAGTTTCGGGATGCGGGTGGGCCATTGCCGGGGCGATGGCTCAGGCAGACACCGACAGGTCGCTCGAGACGACGTATTGCTGCAAGGGTTTGTTCAGCCGTATCGGCATGACGCCGTGTGGGGTTGGCATGACGATGCCGACGATCTGAACGTGGTGGATCTGGAACGACTCGTCGGCCGCCAGGAACCGCGATGACTTGTCGACGTACTTGGCGATCAGCATCCGGCCGATGATGCAGCGCGGCAGCTCGGCCCCGCTGTTGACTTGCGCGAGAGCCGCTTCGAGATTGTCGCCGCTCCGCGCCAGCGTGATGACCGCATCCACCTCCGACGGGCTATCGCAGACGAGACCTTTGGTGACGAAAAGCTGACCCTTCCGGACTTCGGCCGCGGATTGACTGAACTCCGGCTTGTTCTTGGCAGCCAAGGGCCCGGAATCGGAAAAATCACGTGCCATGGCCGGCGTCGCGAGTCCTACCGCAGCGGCCAGTACAGCCCATACACCCCATTTGGCGGGGTACGACACGCGTGGCCTCCTCTCGTTGCCAACTTCCTTCCACCGGTTAACGGGAAGGGAGGGGGCAAGTTCCGGTTGGCGGGGGCTGCGCGCGGTCGCCTGCCTTGCCCGCGGGCGAAAGGAAACGCCGAAGCCGCGAGTGACCGGCAAGAACAATGGTCCTGTCGGCTCAGATACGCTGCGCCTCGGCCACATGGCAGGCAACGGTACGGCCATCCGCATCCATGGGCAAAGGCACCTCGGAGCGGCAGCGCGCAATGGCGAGCGGACATCTCGGATGGAACGCGCAACCGGGCGGCGGCGCGATCGGGTTCGGGATCTCGCCCTCGATCATCTTGCGCGGCCGGCCGCTCATCTTCAGATCGGGAACGGCATCGAGCAGCATGCGCGAATAGGGATGCCGGGGGGCGGCGAAGAGCTCTGGCGTGGGGGCGACCTCGACGAGGCGGCCGAGGTACATCACGCCGATGCGGGTCGCCATGTGCCGGACGACCGCGAGATTGTGGCTGATGAATAGGTACGTGAGCCCGAACTGATCCTGCAGGTCGCGCATCAGATTGAGGATCTGGGCCTGTACCGATACGTCGAGCGCCGAGGTTGGCTCGTCGCAGACAAGAAACTCGGGCTTCGACGAAAGCGCCCGGGCAATGCAGATCCTTTGCCGCTGGCCGCCCGAGAACTCGTGCGGATACTTGCGCGCGTCCGCCGGATCGAGGCCGACGAGGCGCAGTAGCTCCGACGTGCGGTGCTCGATCTCGGCGCTGTCCCGGGCGAGCCCGAATGCACGGATCGGGTCGGCGATGATGCGGCCCACACGCCAGCGCGGATTGAGGCTGGCGTAGGGATCCTGGAAGATCATCTGGATGCGGCGGCGCAGGGCTTTGAGATCGCCCGCCTTGGACCCCTTCCACATGTCGATGCCGTCGATGGTGACGGCACCGGCGCTGGGCTCGAGCAGCCCGACCACCATTTTCGCGACTGTCGACTTGCCGGAGCCGGACTCGCCCACCAGCGCGAACGTCTCACGCCGCCCGATGGTGAAGGTCACGTCCTGGACGGCTTTGAGAAGCTGCCGCGGCTCGCCGTCGATCACGCGGTTCAGCCATGGTTTCGAGACGTCGAACGTGCGTGACAGCCCTCTGACATCGACGAGCGGCGTCTCGTGCATGGCCGCACTCATCCGTCCGCCCCCGTATCGGCTGCGGCTGCAACCGAGCAGGCTACCTCGGATCGGCCGATGAGCCGTGGCTCCGGGCGCTCCTGGCGGCAGCGCTCGATGGAGAGTGAGCACCGCGGATGGAAGGCGCAGCCCTTCGGGATGGCGGTGAGGCGCGGCATGGCACCCGTGATCTGCGTCAGGCGCGGCGCGTGCGCGTCGAGCGTCGGGATGGAGCCCATGAGGCCCTTCGTGTAGGGGTGATGCGGGCTCTGCACGACGTCACGCACGGGTCCGATCTCGGCGATGCGGCCGGCGTACATGACGGCGACGCGATCAGCCGTCTCGGCGATGACGCCCATATCATGCGTGATGAGCATGATCGCCGTTCCCCGCTCCCGGCAGAGGCGCTTCAGCAGCTGGATGATCTGCGCCTGGATCGACACATCGAGCGCCGTGGTCGGCTCGTCGGCGATGATCAACTCCGGCTCCGCCGCCAAGGCGAGCGCGATCACCACACGTTGCCTCATGCCGCCGGAGAACTGATGCGGGTAGGCGTCGATCCTGGCTTCGGCGCCTTGGATACCGACCTCGGTCAGCAGCGTGATGGCCCGCTGGCGGGCAGCCTTCTCGCTGATCGGCGCGTGCGTGCGGATGGTCTCGATGATCTGCTCACCAACCCTGTAGAGCGGATTGAGACTGGTCAGCGGATCCTGGAAAATCATGCCGATGCGCCGGCCCCGGATCTTGCGCAGCTCCTCGTAAGACAGGTTGTCGATGCGCGCGCCCTTGAGGCGCACTTCTCCCGTCCCGATCCGGCCCGGCGGCTCCAGAAGGCCGATCACGGCGCTGCCGGTCATCGACTTGCCGGCCCCCGACTCGCCGACAACGCCCAGCACCTCGCCCTCCGCGATGTCGAACGAGACATCGTCCACCGCAACGAGCACACCCTTCCGCGTCGGGAACTCGACTCGCAGATGCCGGACGGAGAGGACAGGCTCAGTCATGGCAACGGCTCGCGGAGTAGAAACAGCGCGCGTCGTGCGACCCGCAAGCGAATGAGGCGGGCGGCACTCCGCCGCGGCCGGCACGACGGCAAAGGGGAGCAGTGGCGTATGACGGTGCGAACGGGATGGCTCACCTCAGCTTCGGGTTCAGCGCGTCGCGCAGCCAGTCGCCGACGAGGTTGACCGCGAGCACGAGCACCGCGAGCGCGAGGCCTGGGAAGATCACGATCCAGTATTCGCCCGACATCAGGAAGTTGTTGCCGATACGGATCAGCGTGCCGAGGGAAGGCTGGGTTGGTGGCAGACCGACCCCGAGAAACGACAGAGTCGCCTCGGTCAGGATGGCCAGGGCAAGATTGATCGTCGCGAGGACGAGGACGGGGCTCGTCACGTTCGGCAGCACCTGCGCGAACATGATCTTGAAGGGCCCGAGCCCGATCAGTCGTGCGGCCTGCACGTACTCCTTGTTGCGCTCGACCAGCGTGACACCGCGCACGGTGCGGGCGTACTGCACCCAGTAGGACAGGCCGATCGCAACGACGAGAATCCAGAACTCGCCGCCGCCGGACTGATGCGCGCCGAGCAAGACGCGCGCCACGCCGTCGATGAGCAGTGCCGTCAGGATCGCCGGGAACGTGAGCTGCACATCGGCGACCCGCATGATGATCACGTCGGCGGGGCCGCCGAAGTAGCCGGCGATCAGACCGAGCGAAACGCCGATCCCCATCGCCAGAAACACCGAAAGGATGCCGATGGCGATGGAGCTGCGCGCGCCGTAGAGGATCGTCGACAGGATATCTCTGCCCTGGTCGTCAGTGCCGAGCAAAAAGCGCGGATCGCCGCCCTGATCCCAGGCGGGGGGCGTGTGGGAGTCGAGCAGGCTCAGGGTGCGCACATCATACGGGTCGTGCGGCGCGACCCAGGGTGCCAGAACGGCCAGCAGCAGGAAAACCAGTGTGACGACAGCCGCGACGACGACCAGCCGGTTGCGCAGGAACGAATGAAGGAGATCGCTGTCCAGAATCCGCGCCAGGACGCGACTTTCGTCTGCCGCCGTGTGTTTTGCGTTATCGGCCTTTTCGGTCGTCATGAGCTGGCGACTGTTCTCCCCCGAAGAAACATATTCCAACCGCAGCGATCAGCTCGCGCCCCCGACGATGCGGATGCGTGGGTCGACGGCGACATAGAGCAGGTCGACGATGAAGTTGATCAGGACGAACATGAAGGCCACCAGCATCAGGTAGGCGGCCATCACCGGAACGTCGGCGTTCTGCACCGACTGGATGAACAGCAGCCCCATGCCGGGCCACTGGAACACGGTCTCTGTGATGACCGCGAAAGCGATGATCGAGCCGACCTGCAGCCCGATGATGGTGATCACCGGCACCAGCGTGTTCTTGAGGGCATGACCGAAATGGACGGCCCGGCTGGTGAGGCCGCGGGCGCGGGCGAACTTGATGTAATCCGTCCGCAGAACCTCGAGCATTTCAGATCGCACCAGGCGGGTGACGAGCGTCATTTGGAAAAGGCCGAGGGTGATGGCGGGGAGAATGAGCGCCTTGAGGCCCGAGACGGTCAGGAATCCGGTTCGCCAGAACCCGAGGTGAACCACTTCGCCCCGCCCGAACGACGGCAACAGGCCGAGGATCACGGCGAACAGGTAGATGAGCAGGATACCGATCAGGAAGGTCGGCAGGGAAATGCCGATCAGGGAGACGGTGAGAAAGACTTTCGACAGCCAGGAATCGCGGTGAATGCCGGTATAGACCCCCATCGGAATTCCAAGCAGGACAGCGAAGATGGCAGCCGCCACTGCCAGCTCGATGGTGGCCGGAAAGCGGTCGGCGATGAGCGAGGCCACCGGCTGCTTGACCTGATAGGAGATGCCGAAATCGAATCTCGCGGCACCCCACAGGAAGCGCCCGAGCTGGACAGGGACGGGATCGTCCAGGCCCAGCTCCTTGCGGATTCTGATGCGCTCCTCGAGCGGCGTGTCCTGCCCCACAATCTGGTTGACGGGGTCGCCGACGAACCGGAACAGCAGGAATGCCAGGAGTGCCACCGTCAGCATGACGAAAGCAGCTTCGATCAAACGTCGAATGGCAAAGGCGAGCATGGTCAGAGGGCGGCGAGCGAGAAGCGACCAGCGGACGGAGTGATCAAGGTATCGATCCTTTTTCTAGCTCTGTCCGCCAATCACCAAATCTCTGATCGCGCCAACTACTCCTTCTGGACCCAGTAGAGCAGGATCTGATTGTCCGCTCGCTGGACGATCTTGATCTTGCGCGAAACGCCCCAGGCCAGCGACTGCTGGTGCAAGGGCAGGACGCCCGCCTCTTCGTGCACGATCCGGAACGCTTCGGCGATCATGTCGTCACGCTTGGCCTCGTCGATCTCGACCAGGATTTTCTTGGCGAGATCATCCACCTTCGGATTGCAGTAGCCGCCATAGTTGAACTGGCCGCCGTTACCGTCTGCATCGCGGCAGGCGGTGATGTTGGCGAGCACGTTCCAGCTGTCGAAGGAGCTGGGGGTCCAGCCGAGCAGGTTGAAGGAGGAGTCATACTTGCGGGATGGGCCGGCCTTCTCGAAGTACTTGGCCTTCGGCTGCGCGAGCAGGTTCACCTTGATGTCGATGCGGGACAGCATGGCGACGACGGCCTGGCAGATCGCCTCGTCGTTGACGTAGCGGTCGTTCGGGCAATCCATGGTCACCTCGAAGCCGTTCGGGTAACCGGCCTCGGTCATCAGCTTCTTTGCCGCCGCAACATCGTAGGGATGGCGCTTGAATTCACCCGACCGCGAGAACAGGAGCGGAGAAATCAGCAGCGCGGACGGCGAGGACATGCCGCGCATGACCTTGGTCTTGATCGCCTCGATGTCGATCGCCTGATACACGGCCTTGCGGACGCGGGCGTCCTTGAACGGGTTCTTGCCCTTGACGTTGGAATAGAGCAGCTCGTCGCGGAATGAATCGAGGTTGAGGAAGATCGTCCGCAATTCGGGCCCGGTCAGCACGTCCGTCGTAGGGTTCTTTTTGACGCGCTCGATGTCCTGGACCGGGACCGGATCCATCATGTCGATCTCGCCCGAAAGCAGGGCGGCAACGCGCGTCGCGTCCGACTTGATGGTCTGGAAGATGACCTCGGTCAGGTTGTGCTCGGGCTTATCCCACCAATTCGGATTCGGCTTGAAGACGGTCTTAACGCCGGGCTCGTGGCTCTCGATGATGAACGGGCCGGTACCGTTGGCCTTGAGCGAGGAGGGGTTGAGGGAGGTGGCGGCCGCCGACTGCGCCTGCGTTGCCCCATTCTCCTCGGACCACTTCTTGGAATAGATGTGCCAGGTGTCCCACTCGGCATGCAGGATCGGGTTGGGAGAGGCGAGGACGAAATCGACAGTGTGGTCGTCGACCTTCACCGCCTTCGCATCGGCCGGAACGCGGTTCTTGATCTGAGAGCCGGGGCTGCGCAGCCGATCGAGAGAGAAAATGACGTCATCGGCCGTGAACGGCGTGCCGTCATGGAATTTCACGTTCTTGCGCAGATGAAAGCGCCAGCGGGTCGGCTCGAGCACCTCCCAGCGTTCCGCCAGGCCGGGAATGATCTTGAGATCCTTGTCGCGCTTGGTCAGGCCTTCCATGACATTGCTCATGGCGCCGAGCGTGAACGTCTCGTTCAGCGTGTAGGGATCGAGCGCGTTGAGATCGCCCTGGAAGGCGTATTTGAACGTCTTTGCTTCGGCAGCATTGGCGATGAAGCCGAGCGCCAGTGCGCCCGCGAACAGCAGCTTTGCCGGTCTCATGGTTTCTGGAACTCCCCTGCACAATCAGCCTGACGTGTGCACCGCCGCAGCTGCCGGGCAGCCATGATGGTCGGGGGCATTCTTGCTCAACACTGAACGTCGGTCCAGTGCTTGTTGCAGCTCACCAGCGATGTCGGCGAATTTCACGAATGCGAGCGCAATGCAGCCCTGATGCGAGCAGCTGTTGACGGGCCGCGGGCTATGATCAACTTTGTGCCGGAGCCAGAATGCAGGAGACAGATGATGCCCGTCGTCAACCGGATTGCTGCCATGCAGGAGGAGTTCATCGCATGGCGGCGCGACCTGCACGCGCATCCGGAAATCGGGTACGAGCTTCATCGGACGGCCGGCATCGTTGCGGAGAAGCTGAAATCCTTCGGCTGTGACGAGGTCGTGCCCGGCATCGGACGCTCGGGCGTCGTCGGCGTCATTCGCGGACGCGGCAGCGGCTCCGGCCGCGTCATCGGCCTCAGGGCGGATATGGACGCCTTGCCGATCAACGAGATCACCGGCTTGCCGCATGCTTCAAAAACACCGGGCAAAATGCATGCGTGTGGTCACGATGGGCATACCACCATGCTGCTGGGTGCCGCGAAATACCTCTGCGAGACGCGCAACTTCGACGGCGAGGCCGTGCTCATTTTCCAGCCGGCGGAGGAGGGCGGGGCGGGCGCCAAGGCGATGCTGGACGATGGTTTGATGGAGCGCTGGCGCATCCAGGAGGTCTACGGCATGCACAACATGCCGGGCATTCCGGTCGGTCAGTTCGGGATCACCAAGGGGCCGATCATGGCCGCCGCCGACCGCCTCTATCTTGAGATCGAGGGCCGCGGATCGCACGCCGCCAAACCGCATCTTGCGATCGATCCGGTGCTGATCGGATGCCAGTTCGGCAACGCCGTCCAGTCAGTGGTCGCCCGCAACGTCGATCCGCTCGAGGCCGCCGTCGTCTCGATCTGCATGTTCCACGCCGGTGACGCGTTCAACGTTATTCCGCAGACGGCATCGCTCGTCGGCACGATCCGGACCCTCGATCGCGACGTGCGCGCGCATGTTTTCGAGCGGGTGACCGGGCTCGCCCAAGGACTCGCGCGGCAGCACGGCGCCGAGCTGAAGCTGACCCTGGAGACCGGCTATCCGGCGACCGTCAATCACGCGGCCCAGGCGGAGTTCGCGGCTGAGGTTGCTGCAGATGTGGCCGGGACTGCCGGCGTGGACACTGCGGTGCCACCGATGATGGGAGGCGAGGACTTCTCGTTCATGCTCGAGGCGCGGCCCGGTGCCTTTATCTTCATCGGCAACGGCGACAGCGCCAGCCTCCACCATCCCGGCTACGACTTCGATGACGCCGCCATCCCGGTCGGCGTCTCCTATTGGGCGCGGCTCATCGAATCAGCGATGCCGGCTCGGTCGTAACTATCTTGTTCCCTCTTGCAGGACTGCTTGCACCGCCTGAGCGGTCAGGTTGGCCGGCTGGAAATCGTGAAACGTCACGCCAACCGCCGCGAGCCGAACAGCCTTCGCCACCCTGATCCGATTGACAGAGCCGTTTGGCAGCTTTTGCAAGGCGCTCTCCCCGTGACATGGGTCGCCGGCGCTGCGTCGGAATTCGGTTCCCTGGGGCCCCACAAGGCAGTTCAGCACTTTGTGCAGCTCAGCCCGGACTTGCTCCAGCTCACGTGCGCTGGCCGCGGCTGCGGCGTGCTCCTCGGCCGTCCGCATTTCAGCCAAACCGGGCTCCTGGGCGTGGGCTGGCGCTGGGACCGCGAGAAGCAATCCACCCGCGATCAGCTGCAACAATCCAAATACTGATCGAGACCGCACGCTTTGGCCCTCTTTGAGAACCCGATGAACCGATGTCGGCTATGCCGAACAGCTCAACTCGCCGTTCAGCCGCTCGAAAAATCAACGATTGCCCTCAGGGGCGGTTCCCGATTGCAAAAGACATGGCCGCCGCCTCGGCCGCGGACCTGAATGAGCGCGGCGCTTATGGCACCGGGACAGCTTCGGCCTCGGCCTGGAGAATGCCGGCGGCGATGGCCCGGGCCGCATATTCGGCCATGCAACGGTAGCCGAGATCGTTGGGA
>JAEZHL010000427.1 GCA_023416575.1 Pseudomonadota bacterium | reverse complement strand
GGCATGGAACTGATCGACCGCCTGCGGTCCATGATCGGCGACGAGATTGTCGAGGCTCCATCCGGTGCGGGGCTGAAAGGCCATCGCGTCGTGCCCGCGTGCGATCAGCTCACGCAGCACGCCGCGGAGGAAATGTGCGTTACCATTGTTCCAGCATGAGGTCAGCGAATGCGTGAAGTAGGCGAGCTTCATGCCATGACCTCGCTGGCGGAACGGTGATCGCGTCGTTTCGACAGCAGGCTTCCATAAATGGCTCGGACCTTGGCGGCCATGACCTCCGCCGTATAGCGCCGCGCGCGCCGGCGCGCCGCGGAGGCATAGAGCGTGCGCTGGCGGGCATCGCTGACGAGCTCGTTGACGGCGACCGCGACGGCCTTTGGATCATCGGGCGGCACGAAGTAGGCCGTTCCTTCCCAGAGCTCGCGGAATGTCGGGATATCCGAGAGCACCAGCGGGCACCCGGCCTCGGCGGCCTCGAGCACGGCGAGACCGAACGGCTCGTAGCGCGCAGTTGAGACGAAGATCGGCTTGGCCGCCAGCCATTCCGACAGCTGGCCGTCGGTGAGGTGGCCGAGCGCCTCGACGTGCGCGAACTTGATGCTCGTCCGGTTCGGGCCCTTGAGCGGACCGGCGGCGAAGACCGGAATGGAGATCTGCGCGGCGGCATTATCGAGCGTGCGCAGGTTCTTGCCCTCGTCCCACAGCCGGCCGGCCGTGAACGCGAACGGCGTATCGGGAACCGTGATGCCCTCCGGCAATGCCTCGCGCATGCACGGCCGGCGGCCGTTGTACACGACAATCGGGGGCTGCGGCAGCTTATAGGTGTCGGCGATGGAACGGGCGAAGGCTCCACTCGGGGCGACGATCGCGTCCGCATTGCCGAGGCCCTGTGCCACGAGCTCCTTGTGCCAGCGGAACTGACGGCTGAGCGGGCGCGCGCGGACCGCCTGCCACCAGGTGGCCATGCACGAGTGGCAGACCGTGACCACGGGCATCGGATAGCGCGGACCGGCGGCCAACGCGGGCGTGTTGAGGTGCACGATGCCGCCGCCTTCCTCGCGGGCGACGGTGACGATGGCGGCTGCCGTGTCCAGGACCTCCTCGGGGGTCTCAGCCGTCCAGTCGAGCGGCAGGTCGAGGCAGATCAGCCTGAGCCCGCGGATGCGGCGGGCGGCGGCGTACTGCTCCGGGCCCGGTCGCGGCCCGAGCACGCACAGCGTCGTCTCGGTGTCGTAGGCCCTGAGGCCCTGCGCCAGGTCGAGGGCGTACTGCCAGACACCGCCCACGGCGTCGGCCGTCATGAAGACGCGCAGCGTATCGGCTTGTGTCAGTTCCGGCAGCATGAGGCCTCCAGCTCGGAAAGGGGGCGCGGGCGCTCGTCCTGGATGTCGCTGAATTCACGGAACTGGGCGAGGTAGTGGGCGTGCGCCCGCTCCCAGGCGCTGTCATCGGGCTTCCCCCAAAGCCGGTGGTAATCGGGTGAGCTCGGGTAGGGGTAGAGCGGCACCGGGTCGTTGGCCCACACCCCATGCCGCTCGAGCCGTTGACGCCAGGCCGCGATCTGCCCGGCGGTGTCGCCTGCCATCTTGATGAGGTTCGCTTGCACGAACGGGACGGTGCGGCGAGCGTGGATGAGACGCTCGGCGAGCTCGTCCGTGGTCATCCGGCAGCGCTTCGCGAGCGCATCCCGTCCCTCGGCCGAGAGGCTCTCGACACCGGCTTCGATCGACACGCAGCCGGCCGCGCCGAGCGCATCGAGCATATCGGGCTTCCAGAGGTCGATGCGGGTCTGGACCCCGAACCTGACATCGCGCTGGGCGAGCGCTGCGACGAGCTCCGCGTTCGGTAGGAAGATCTCGTCGATGAAGTAGAGGTAGGTGACACCCTGGGCGAGAAGGCCGTCGATCTCTGCGAGAAGCACGGCGAGATCGCGCCGACGGTAGCGGTCGCGGAAATCCATCTTCGCGCAGAACGTACAGGCATAGGGGCAGCCACGGGACGCCTCCACCTCGGCACCGGGGCCATCGGGCTCGCGGTCGAAGCGGTGGTGATGGTGGCGATGACGGGCGACCCAGTCGTCGGGCCAGGTGAGGGCGGGGAGGTTGGTGATTTGCGCGGCCGCGGGGCCGCCGTTGATCGTCACGGCATCGCCGTCACGGAAGGCAACGGAGGGCACCTCAGCAGGCGAGCCGGCGTCGGCGATGCTCGCGATGACCTCCTCGCATTCGCCCATGACCGCAATATCGACGCCAAGCTTTCGCAGCACGGTGGCTGGCGTTGCGGAGCTGTGCGGCCCGACGGCGACGGTGATGCCGCCGCGGCCCGCGAGGGCGAGCAGGAACTCCATCGGCACCCTGAGCTCCGGCTGCGCGCAACGCCAGAAGAGATAGCTCGGCGCCGTGGTCAGCACGGTCATATCGGGCGCGAACGCTGCGACGTCGTTCGCGAGATCGGTCGTGCTACGGCCGCAGAGATGCCCGTCGAGCATCAGGACCTCGTGCCCCGCGGCTTCGAGCAGCGCCTTGGTGTAGCCGAGCTCGAGCGGCAGATGTGGCGCGCGGCAGCCGA
>JAEZHL010000398.1 GCA_023416575.1 Pseudomonadota bacterium | reverse complement strand
GTTTGCAGGCGCTTCTTCTTGGGATCCCAGGGGCGACGGATCAGCAGCAGCCCCGGATGGGACAGCGCACGCACCATGCGCAGTGCCGGTGCCGTCTCGGGCAGCGCCAGCGAAGCCGCTTGCGGATCCCGCTCTTTCGCCTCGGCCAGGGCGTAGGCGGCGAAGTGATAGGCGAGCGTCGCCTTGCCGATCCCTTCCGGACCCGCCAGCAGCCACGCATGGTGAATGCGCTCCGAGGCCAGCGCCCTGGCGAGCACGCGCTCGGCCTCTTCATGACCGTAGAGGCGCGCCGTCTCGCGCGGGTGCGGGAAGCCGTCGAGCCGGTCGGCCTCGGGCGGAACCTCGATTTCCTGCAGGGCGGGAGCGCGCGCCATCACTCACCCGGCCGGAGAACGCGCGCTTCGATCGCCGCCCACACCTCCGCGGCGACGTCCTCCTGCGGCTGCATGGCGTCGATGACGACGCAGCGCTCGGGCTCCGCCGTCGCGATCAGCAGAAAGCCGTCACGTAGTCGCTCGTGATAGGCGAGCGGGCGGACCTCATAGGCGTCGGCCCCGCCAGCCGCGGCAGCCGTCGATTTCTGATTGCGCCGCTCGGCACGAGCCAGACCATCCGGTGCCGGCAAATCCAGGACGACCGTGACGTCGGGGAAATCGTCGGCAATTACGAGTTGCTCTAACACCTCTATGGCGCCTTTCGGCAGGCCGCCAGCGACACCCTGGTAGACGCGCGTCGAATCGGAGAAGCGATCGCAGATCACCCAATGGCCCGCCTCGAGAGCCGGGCGGATGGTGCGCTCCAGGTGATCGGCGCGGGCAGCCGAGAACAGCAGGGCTTCGGCCAGGGCGCTGTGATCGGCGGTCTTCCGGTCGAGGATAAGCGTGCGGACCTGCTCCGCGAACGCCGAGCCGCCAGGCTCGCGCGTCAGCACGACATGGATTCCCCGTGCCCGCAGCCGTTCCGCCAGCAGCCGCGCCTGGGTCGACTTCCCGGCCCCTTCGCCGCCCTCGAACGTGATGAACTTGCCTCTGGCCATGGCACGGGCTCGCTCGTTTCTCGCGCTTGCTGCCCGAGAGTTCTTCCGGCCTCAGGGCCGGAACCCCCTCGCTCCCGATCGGCCGTCCCGATCGTCGGCCCCGGTGGATTCGCCACCGCGGCCGAGTGCATCTCTAAAGCCTTTCGGGTCTCTTCGACATGCCCCATTCGCTCCGCGGCTCACCCCGGCGCGTGCCGCGAGCTTCAAAAGCCGACCGCTCTGGCGCAACACGTGACGCGATCAGGGGATCCAGCCGAGAGCCAGATAGGCGAGTGAGTCAAGGCCGCGGCGCATCAGGCCAGCCTCCGGCACGTCCTCCGCGGCATAGAGGGGCACCTCGCTCGTCGTGTTCATGGCGCTCGTGACCCGCAGTTTGGCGACGGGCTCACCCTTCCGGATCGGGGGCTTCAGCGGACTGTTGTAGATGATCTCCGCCCTCAGCCTCTGGTTGGCGGCGGCCCGGGGCAGGAGCACACTGACGCCGCCGCCATTGCCGGTGAGGGGAAGATAGAACTGGTTGCCGCCCCACACGCGCGCCCGGCCGACCACCTCGCCATCGTCGAACAGGCGGAACTCGGTGAAGCTGCGGAAGCCCCAGTCGAGCAGCCGTGCCGCCTCCTCCTTCCGCTGCGCTGCCGTGGACAGGCCGTTCACCACCACGATCAGGCGCCGGTTGCCCTGCTTGGCCGACGCGATGATGCCGTAGCCGCCTTCCTTGATATAGCCCGTCTTCAGGCCATCCACGCCGTTGTCGCCACCGAGCAGTGGGTTGCGATTGATGAAGCGGTGCTTGCGATAGCGGAAGTCCGGTTGCGCGAACATCGCGTAGAAATCCGGGTATTCCTTGATCACGTGCTGCGCCAGCAGCGCCAGGTCACGGGCGGTCGTCAGATGCTCGGGATGATAGAGCCCCGTCGCGTTCTTGAACGTCGTCGACTTGAGGCCGATCTCGCGCGCATGCGCCGTCATGTTCTCGGCGAACGCCTCCTCCGACCCGGCCATGTTCTCGGCGACGCTGATCGCGGCATCGTTCCCCGACTGCACGATGATGCCCTGCATCAGGTCAGACACGCTGACCTGGCTGCCGACGGGAACCAGCATGGCAGACGTGCCGGACGGCGCCCCGCCCTTGCGCCAAGCATTGACGCTCATCAGGAATTGGTCTTCCGGCTTCAGCTGCCCGGACTTGATGGCCTTGAACACCATGACGAGCGTCATGACCTTGCTCATGCTCGCCGGGTGCATGAGCTCGTCGGCATTGTGTTGCAGCAGCACATCGCCGTTTTCGGCGTCGATGAGAATTGCCTGCTTGGCGGTCGTGTGGAAAGCACCCTGCGCCCGCGTGGGCGCGCCTGGAATGGCGAGCACGGCAAGGACTGCCCACGCGACGAGCAGACCACGCGCCCACGTCCACCGGTATGGCAATGTCATGGAAGTCATAGCTCTCCAGTCCGCTGGCTGAGGCTTGACCCGGGAACTATCACGTCAGCCGTCCCGGCTCGTCAATGCCGCCCGCCACCCTTTTTGAGAATCTGGTAACGCCGACCAAACGCTGTTTGGTGCAAGTTGACGCGACAATCAACTCATGAAGGTTTGATCGCGTTGCGCATCCGATGCGGACTTGACGCGGAAAGCCTAACGCGCAGCGTCTTCGCGCGCCGAGGGCTTGGCGGTTGCGGCGCACCGCTTGCGGAGGGCTGATCATCGCCGTTGCGCCGAGCGCGGCCCATCCTGGCGGGCGCGCCTCAGTTCAGCCGTCACTCCGGCGGCACAAGCGGGTTCTGCAGCATCAGGCCATAGACCATAAGCGAGCTCGCCGACCCGAGTAGCCGGCCGCGTGACACCTGAACCATCCCGATCAGTGCTAGAACTGCGGCGACCCCCGGCAGCCGCCGGCGCCACATCATGTAGGCGTGCCAGAACTGCTCGGATGCTGCCCCCGCCATTTGGCCCCTGAGGACGAGATTGGCGGCGCTGAGGCCGGCGAAGAACAGCAGCGGCACGTTGGCGGGCGCCTTCGCCAGCAGCGCCTTCCAGCCGCTCTGTGGCCGTAACCGCGACCGCGATTGCAGCTCGGCATACTCGCGCTCGCTCAGAACGCCCATCTGCACGGCAGCGCGCGCGAGATCCTCCAGGCTCGCCGTATGCAGGATGAGGAGACTGCCGGTGCGCGGATTGGCATGCACCTCCTCGACAGCAGGATGCTGGCTGACCAGTGCCACGAGGCTCTTGAAATATCCCGCGTTGCCACGGTGCTTACGGAACCGCAGCCGAATCCGGCCGGGGATCATGTGCTCGACGACCGCATGCTGCATGACCACCTCGGGCGTTTGACATTGACGGACAGCCGGCACGTGGAACGCGCCATCGCTCGGCTGGTTCCGACCCAGACGGCTTGGACCAGGGACAGCCACATGGCGAATGTCGGACCCGATGCGCGGCGCACTGCCCACCCAAGCCCGCCGGGAGCGATGCCGGGCGGGCGCGACGGCGATCGCCGGGAACGCCTGAGGCGCAACCGCATGTACGCGACGGGGCTGCTCGCGTTCATGAGCGCCACCTATTTCGCCACCTATGCTGTGCCGGAGCCCAGCTATCCGGTGCTCCTCATCCGGGCCGGTGCAGAAGGCGGCGCGGTCGGCGGGCTGGCGGACTGGTTCGCGATCACCGCGTTGTTCCGCAGGCCGCTCGGGTTGCCCATCCCGCATACGGCGATCGTGCCCAGAAGCAAGGAGCGGATCGGGAGTGCGGTCGGCCGTTTCATCGAAGAGAATTTCCTGACACGCGATGTGCTCTTGAAGCGGCTGCGCGATGCCGGGCTCGCCCAGCGCGCGGTCAACTGGCTCGAGGCGCCAGCGACCGGTACCGCGATCGCCGCCTGGATCGGTCGCTCCCTGCCCGCCCTGCTGCGCGCCCTCGACAGCCCCGAAATGCAGACCTTCGTGCGGCGGACGCTCGGTGAGCAGTTGGCGCAGGCGGAAGTCGCGC